>CBFCWR010000057.1:0-11781 GCA_965601575.1 uncultured Desulfofustis sp.
CTGTTCTTCCTTGAAACGAATCAAAGCGCCGAGCAGGTCGCAATAAGGCGTAGCGATATTATGCGCTTCACCGTGGCGGGAGACGTAGCCCACCAGTCCTTCGACTTCGGTGGGCTTATGGTTTTCCAGGTCCTGGAGCATCGACGGTCGATGGTCATAGGTTGCCGGGATGAGAGTATCGTAAAAAAACTTCTTGTACTCGGCCGGGTCTGACCAGGGCAGTCGGGCCCCCAAGGCGCTGACCACCGCAAAGGTCTCGTCGATTATTCCATCCATCACCACCCTGATCCCCTCAACCTCAGCCAGGGCGCCGTAGTTCACGCCGAGCACGGCGCCGAGCGGATTCAAGGCGCAATTGTAAAGCAGCTTGGCGAACAGCGATTGATGGACATCTTCGACGGCTATGCAGGGCAAGCCGGCCCGGTCAATGGCCGCGGCAATCGATGCGGCCGGTTCAGGAATCGTGCCGCTGATACCGGCCCCCAGGTGGATCGCGTCGGCAGAGACGGTGATTTGCACCTTAGCCGGACCGGCTATCTCGAATCCGGTTATGACCCGGGCCCCGAAACTCCGTTCGGGCCCGAACAGCTCGATCAACTGCTCGATGTTGCCGCAGGCGTTTTGCACGGAAACCACAGGACAGCTGCAGTTTCGAAGCGTGGCCAGGTCTTTTGCCGCGGACCTGGTGTCGTATGACTTGGTGGTAAGCAGGATGGCGTCGTAGTGACTGCCCTCGGTTCCGGTGATCGAACTGGTCAGATGCATTGCGTCGGCTTCGACATGATAGTCGCCGAAGATACCGGAAACCGTCAGGCCATGGGCTCTGATGACTTCGGCGAAACGTTCTCTCAGCACCAGGGTGACCAGGTTGCCGTCACTGGCCAGCATACAGCCGAGGGCCTGACCGACTGTCCCTGCTCCGTAGATGAGAAAATGGCTGGTCATGGGTTCCGCCTAGTGCGTCCGTTTTGATTGGCCCTGCAGGCGCCGGGGAAGTTTGTGATCAAATTGCTCCTCCAGAAAGCGACGAATCGATTCGAGAGAGTCGCGGCGGCCGAGAAGATGCTGCCGCCGGTTCGGGGAGAGCGGCTGGCCGTCCCGCAGGACGTCGTCAATCCCATTCAGGCGTGCATTCAATTGCTTGTAAAGATCGAGCAGGTAAGTATAGGCCATGAATATGCAAATTGAAATCTAGTTTAGGGAGTAGTCAGGGGCCGGGCTGATAATAGATGAAGTCTTTCAGGTCGACATGCTCTTTAAGGTAAGCGCGCAGCCAGGTAAACTCCTCTAGCTGCCCGCTCCAGTAAGACAGCTTTTGGTCATCACCGGTTTGTTCAGCTTCAGCTCGCTGTAATCGGGCCTTTTCCATCTCGCCGGTAATGAAGTCGTGGAACTGGACTGAGTATTCATTGGGCATCGGCTTTGGTCCTGTATGGATTTAATATGGTCACCAGACACCATTTTAATTAATCGGTATCAAAAATCCAACCCGAACTGACCTGGATAAAACTCACCCCTGCCAGCGTGAGCCGGCAGGGGAACACGATGGGCTGATCCCGGTCAATCAGGTTTTGGGTTTGGGCGGCTGCTTGATGGGGACTTTTTTATACCTCAGACATTTTCGCATGATTGCCTGGTAGGTATCCCAGTCTCTGGTCGCCAGCAGACCGCTCTTGGCAAACGAAATTTCGGTGTTCTGCATCAACTGCCTCCTTTGTTTCTGGGGAGGCCGGGGACACTAATAAAAAAAGGCCCCCGGACCATGGTGGTCTGGGGGCCCTGTCACCTCAGACGGGTTCCACTCAATCCCTGATCCGCGGGAATTGAACAGTCTCTCTCCCAAGGCAGGTCTTCTGACTTCCGGATCTTTCCGCTCATCGCGCCTTCCCGATCAAGGATCAGTGGCAGTGCGTGCTTGACACAAGCGATGTCGGTCCCCGGTCACAGCGGCGGGCCCGTTCCCGATTTTCACGGGATTCCCTTTTAAGTCCAATGGACACCTGGGTAGGTATTTTGTATCTCGAATAACAGAGCCTGTCAACTCAATTGCGCAGGGAAGTGCTACAGGGACACAATACTTAATTGCGATGACAATTAAGTATTGTGTCCCCCTAACCCGCTAATCAGCTAAGCACTGCATGAGAACAGACAGAAACTGCTCCGCTTCCTTTTCCGAAACAATGAGTGGAGGCATAAGCCTGATCGTTCTCTCACCGGGAGAGTTGATCAACACACCCCGCTTCAGGCAGCGGTTCACCAGGGTGCTGCCTTCCATATCCTTGAGGTCAAAACCGATAAGAAGTCCGCTGCCCCGAACTCGCTCGATTTTCAATTGAGATCCCAGCTCGTTCAGACGTGCCATGATCATTTCTCCCATTCGTCTGCTGTTGCCGACCAGGTCGCGCTGCAGCAGCTCCTCAAGCACTGTTTTGCCGACTGCCATGGCCAGCGGCTGTCCCGTGTACGTGCCACCCTGATCACCGGGTTCGAACAGATTGAGACGCTCTTTAGTCAGAAGCGCGGCCAGGGGATAGCCGCCGCCGATGCCTTTGCCCAGCGTCATGATGTCCGGTTCTATCCCATACCGTTCATAGCAGAAAAGGCTGCCGGTACGTCCCATTCCAGTCTGGATTTCGTCGAAAATAAGAAGGATGTCGTGTTCATCGCAGAGCTCTCGGAGAGCTGTGATAAAGTCAGGCTCGGCCAGGTTGACACCGCCTTCGCCCTGGATCGGCTCAATCATGACTGCGCAGGTGTCTTCACTGATGGCTGAGCGCACGGAGTCGATATCGTTGAAGGGGACCTTGAGGAAACCGGAACTCTTGGGACCAAAGAGTTCCTGCCAGCCTTTCTTGCCGGTCGCTGACATGGTGGTCAGTGTGCGCCCGTGAAAACTGTTCCAGGTGGTGATGATCTCGAAGGCATCGTTCTTCTTCAACTGGCCGTATTTACGAGCCAGTTTTATGGCTCCTTCGTTGGCTTCGGCGCCGGTGGAGGTAAAGAAGACCCGGTCAAAACAGCAGCGGGACAGCAGCTTTTCGCTGAACTCGATCATCGGCCTGTTGTAGAATGCCGGGCTGGCGTTGATCAGGGTCCGCGACTGGTTTTCGATGACCTCGATCAGGGCCGGCGGGCAATGACCCAAACAGTTTACCGCCCAGCCGCCGATGAAGTCGAGGTAGCGTTTGTCCTCGGTATCGAAAAGATACATGCCCTCGCCCCGCTCCATCACCAGATCCGGCCTTATTGCCGTGTAAAGCAGACGATTTTCGGCGGTTGATAAAAGATTGTGTGTGTCCATGGCGTAACTCTGGTTCTAATGCCCTGCTTTGAAGGAGCCGATCAACTCGTTCATGGGGTCATGGAGGTGGAGTTCTTGTCCGGAAATTTTAAATGATGCGGTACCATCCAGTACGGTGAGGAAAAGCTGTTCCTGGTCCATGTTATCAAGGCACATTTTCATGGTCGCTGCGACCTGGGAGAATGAAAGCGAGTTGCCTTCGAGACGGTAGGATCCGCGGAAATTGTTGCAGCCGCCAAATCCCTGAACCAGATTCTGCTCCCCGGTGAGTTGCAAAAAAGGGGGCGTGGCGCCTTCCCTGACGGCGATTTCAGTTCCTCTGGCCTCCCGCAACTGCCAACGGGTAGTAATCAGCTCGATCGCAGCCGGTTCAGAGTGACCTGTTGCTACTTTTTGAGTCATGATTTCGATGGGTTGCCGGGATGAGATGAACGGATCAATGGCAGAGGTGGAGATGAAGAGAAGCTTCCCGCCGTTCTCGATTCTGGCTTGAAGGCTGTAGCGATGGGTGTCGATAATTTCATCCGGATCAAAGGACAGGGTGAGCTGGTAGGGAGGGCCCGTGGTAATCTCCTGGCGCACCCTGCTGATCTCGGTGGCTTTTACATCCATTTTTGATACATCGTTGAGGCTCACTGTTACCGATGAGCCGGGCGGCAGCAGGATCCGTTCACGGTAGCTCACACTGACATCGAGCGTTGCCGTGCCCCCGGAACCGCTCAATGTGTGAACGGGAGTGACCATGATGAAAAGTAAACAGATGAGCAAGGGGGAGAAATTGATCCACATGGTGACCTCTTGGGTGCTAATCAGCAGGTTGGCAATGATACCGGTTGGACAGTGTACGCATTACCGGCTCACCATAATCTCTTTTTCTAATCGATGATAGAGGTTGATCCGGATAAATTCAGCCCTTTTTACTGCCGCTGTAGGTTGCCAGGAAAATACCCGCGAATACCAGACCGATGCCCTGCAGGTGAAACAACTCTATCGACTCCCCCAGGAACAGGATCGCCATTATTGAACTGAACACCGGCATCAGGTGGATGAATATCCCGGCGCGGTTGGCGCCGATGTCCCGGACCGCTCGATTCCAGAAGATAAACGCCAGTACCGAGGGGAAGATTGCCACATAGACGATGGTGATGAGCGTCGGTCCATTTACGCTCAATCCGAAGCCCATGCGCAACTCCACAAGGTAGAAAGGCAGAATGCCGAGCACACCGGCGATCATGATTCCCACCAGGTACGAAAAGGGATGCAGATCAGCCGGAAAACGTTTCAGGTTCACCGAGTAGAGGGCCCAGGCGAGACCGGCGCACAGAACCAACAGGTCTCCACGATTGAATTCCAGCCCCACCAGCGATCTCAAATCGCCGGCCACGATGATCAGGGCCACACCTGACAGAGAGACCAATATGCCGGCCCATTGTCTGCGGCTCAGTGGTTCCTTGAATAGTACCAGCGAACAGAGGGCGATCAGGATCGGCACACAGGAGTTGATCAGCACTGCGTTGACCGCCGTGGTGGTTTGGACGGCAAGGTAGATCAGCGAATTGAACCCGGTTACCCCGAGAAGCCCCTGGATGATGATGAATCTGCGTTCACGGTAAACGATGGCGCGCTGGCTCAAAAAGATACGCGAGCTGAAAGCGAGCATAATCGCCAGGGCCAGCGCCCAGCGCCAGAACGACAGGGCCAGCGGCGGAATATCCGCGTGCATGCCGCGGCTGAGAACAAAATTTCCGGACCAGAACAGGGTGGTGAGAACGAGGAGGAGGTATGGCATCGCTTGATTCAGTGATGCGCTGTCAGGGTTGGTTCCGACAGTTCAGATATGCATTAAGCGCATTGAAGTGGGAGCTCCGGTGAGACGGTCCATGCTCACTCATAGTCGCTCAGGGTACATGACTCGATATGATTGCTGGAAAGACCAATAAAAGTATTACCTATCTCAACCTCGATCTTGTCCCATTTGGAGCCGGTGCGAAGCACTTCGTAGATTTTTACCTCGGTGAGCGGAAAGTAGCGCTGTTTGGTTTTGTTCTTAAATAGTCCGTGAAACGTACCGGATATGAAAAAGAAGGAATCACCCCTCATTTCAGTGATGAGCTTTGCTTGTGCACGTTCGTCCTTGGCTTTTGCCGAGAGGGTTTGTGCCCTCTGTTTCTCAGCTGCATCACCTGAGGCCTCGAGCCGGTCAGTGAAGAAGATGATATCTGACAGGCGGACCTGGAGCTTTTTGAAGGAAGTAAGCTTCTCTACCCCATGTACGGAAACATCGACATCATACAATAAGACGGCGTCATCGAAACTCTTCTCTGCTGGATTCTTCCAGTAGATGGTGGAGCTGTTCAACTGGTCAATGGTGCGAATACCGTCATTTTTCAGATCGATCATACCCGTGTATTTCTTATTCGGGGTGAAGAGAACGACTTCCCTTTGAATAGATTCCTGCATGCCCGCCTCCTTGAGACCTCTGAGACCGCTATTAATAAATTGCGAATAGTTTCTTAATCTACCCCTACACGATAGATATCACTTTTTTTCAAACAGATCAAAGGGTTTAACACCATTATGTGCATCTGCAAATAAAGGCTGAATTTGTCATCGAGATAGTGTACTTCTTGTAATCTGGTACAAAAAATGTAGTACCTGGCCGAATAATTTGGTGAGAGAACAGAGAGCACACAAAACCATGGCAAAGAAAATAGTGATAATCGGAGCAGTGGCCCTGGGACCCAAGGTTGCCTGCAGGCTGCGGCGACTTGATCCGGACGCGCAGATCACCCTGGTCGATCGGGACGATCTTATCTCCTACGGGGGGTGCGGTATACCCTACTATGTCGGCGGTGATGTCAATGACCTTGAGGATCTCTACAAGACCACTTCCCACGCCATCAGGGATGAAACATTTTTCAAAGACATCAAGGGTGTCGAGGTTCTGACCTGTGTTGAAGCAGTAGAGATCGACCGCAAAAACAAGCAGGTGTTGATCAGGGAACTGAAAAGCGGGACAGCGCGTCATCTGGACTACGATAAACTGGTACTGGCCACCGGGGCCCGGGCGATCAGGCCGCCGTTTCCAGGGGTAGATCTCCCGGGAGTGTTTACCATCTCCAACCTCCACGACGCGGAGCAGATAAAGCGGCTCATGACCCAGGGGAAAATAGGTTCCGCCGTGGTCATCGGCGGAGGTGCCATCGGGCTCGAGATCAGCGAGGCCTTGACCGATCTCTGGGGCATCGAAACCACTCTGATTGAAATGGAGGACCAGGTGCTGCCGACCCTGCTTGGCAAGTGTATCGCCCGCAGCGTGGCGACCGAGTTGCGGCGTAACGGGGTCAAGCTCATGCTGGCCGAGCGGGTGATGAAGATAACCGGAGGCGCCGAAGGTCAGGGACTTGAGGTGCATACCAGTTCGGCGTCACTGCAGACCGATGTGGTCATCCTTGCTGCTGGAGTCAAACCCAATACCGACCTGGCCGCCAGGGCCGGCATTGCCCTGGGCCGCAGCGGAGGGATTCTGGTGGATCGGAGGCTGCGGACCAACGATCCCGATATTTACGCCGGCGGTGACTGCATCGAACTCAGAAACCTGGTCAGTGGGGAGAATACGCTGATGGCGCTGGGTTCACTGGCAAACCGTCAGGGCAGGGTAATCGCCACCAACTTGAGCGGCGGCTCCAGTCATTTTACCGGGACGGTGGGGACCTTCTGCGTCAAAGTTTTCGAGATTGGGGTCTGTAAAGCCGGTTTGACCTACCGCCAGGCGAAGGAGACCGGCTATGATCCGGTCTATTCGGTGGTAGCCCAGCCCGATCATGCCCATTTCTACCCCAACGCAGAATTCATCTATGTGTCGCTGGTTGCTGACAGAAAGAGCAGAAAAATTCTCGGTATCGAAGCCGCCGGCAGGCACGGCGACGGGGTCAAGGCGCGGGTGGACACTGTGGCCGTCATGCTGAAGAACGGCATCGACGTCGACGAAGTGTGCTGTCTCGAAACGGGGTACGCCCCGCCGTTTGCCTCAGCCATGGATGTGGTGAACAACGCCGGCAACAGTCTCGACAACATTCTGGCAGGCATGAACCGGCCCATCGACGCCGCCGATTTTCTGGTCGAATTTGCCCGGCAGTCACGCCGGGTACTCGATATCAGGGGTGAGCGCGAGGCGAAACCATTCATGGATAAATTCGGTTCCCGCTGGGTTAACGTCCCTCAGAAGGAGTTGCGCACCCGCTATTCAGAAATCCGCGCCGATGAGCCGTTATTCGTCATCTGCGATACCGGTGCCCGGTCTTACGAGGCGCAGGTATTTCTGAACACCAAGGGAATCACCGACACCTTGCACATCCAGGGAGGGTATGCGATGATCAAGGTCACCGACCCGGACTTCTAAGCTGAGTTCAGAATAAGCAGTTATTAAGACATCACGTAATTTCTCATGCAGACCATGAAGCTGGAACCAATAGGGGTGATCAGGACCCCGTTTACCAGCCTCGAGGATATGCCCATTCAACCCGGCGGCGGCAGAGAGGTGATGGGCGAGCTGATCATCGAGCCGCACTATTGCGAGGGGCTGGCCGATCTCGACGGGTTCAGTCATCTGTATCTGATCTATCTATTTCACCGGGCAGCTGCTACCAGAATGAGCGTTGTCCCTTTTCTGGATGACAAACCCCGCGGGGTATTTGCGACCCGTGCGCCGGTGCGCCCCAATCATCTCGGCCTGTCGGTGGTCGAACTTGTCGAAGTGACGGGCTGTCGGGTGAAGATAAGAAACATAGATATGCTCGATAACACGCCGCTGCTCGACATCAAGCCTTATATGGAACAATTCGATGGCGTCGCGGAATCTCGTTCAGGCTGGATGGAGGCGGTCAGGGAAGAAGTGGAAGCAAAACGATCGGATGATCGGTTTAGTCGAAAATTTAACAAATAATGGAAATAGTGGATATGGGAAACCATGTTGAAATAGAAACATTCATTGACCAATGGCCTGAGAGCTCCAACGGCTGTCAGGCCGTCTTCAGCAGGCTGTACGATTTTCTCAAAAGACTGTCAGGCGCCAGGATCGAATTTCATGCCCGACCGGGCATTACCTATTCGCTGCGCGGCGCTCCTCAAAATGATGGCGATTACCCGCTGTTCGTGCTGATAGATGTGATCGACGACCAGCCCCGCTGGCTGTCGGTCTGTTTCTACGAGCAGCTGGTGAATGATGATGAGGGCCGGGGAGATCTCGTGCCCGGTGGGCTGTTGGGTGAAGATGGACTCTGTTTTGATGTCGAGTCGGAGGATGACGAGCTGATTCACTATCTTATGCAGCTCATTGCCGAGGCCTGTGAAGCGGTGAGCGAGTGATATGGGAAGTATAAAAGTTGTCGTTGATAATAAGGCCGCCGAGGGCTTCGTTGCTGAGCACGGCTTCGCCTTGTGGATTGAAATGGCGGGCAGGACAATACTCTTCGATACGGGCAACCGGGAAGCTCTGCTGCCGAACTGCCGGAAACTTAATCTACGTTTCTCCAGCCTCACCGATCTGGTGATCAGCCACGGTCACTATGACCATACCGGTGGGGTGGATCTGGTGGTGCGGGAGGCAGGGGATATTCAAGTATATCTTCATCAGGCAGCCATGCAGCCCCGCTATTCAAATGGGGAGGTGGAGGCCAGATCGGTCAGAATGCCGGCCGCTTCGATGCGCTCAATCTGGAGTCTGCCGGAAGATTCGATGCACTGGCTGACCCATCCCTTCAACCTGGCTCCGGACATCGGTATCACCGGACCCATTGCCCGGCTTACCGGCTATGAAGACTCGGGTGGTGCGTTCTATTACGATCCCTGGGGCAAACGGCCTGATCCCATTGAAGATGATAATGCACTCTGGCTGAACAGTTCCGAGGGGCTGATCGTCTGTGTCGGCTGCAGTCACGCCGGCATCGTCAACACTCTTCAGGCGGTTATGGAAATAACTGGTGAGCGCAGGATTCGCAGTGTCATTGGCGGACTGCACCTGATTAACGCCTCCCCGGAGCGGCTGGCCAAAACGGCGGCAGCGCTCAATGACTTCGATCTCCACCAACTCGTCGCCTGCCACTGCACCGGCGACGAGTCCTTCGCCCACCTCTCAGAACATCTGAATTGCGAGGTGGTCCAGGGGCATGCGGGTTACTGCATGAGTCTGTGATAAGAGATGGGTTAATAGGGGGTACAATGCTTACTATGAACCTATGAGTCATCTAAAGTAGCGTATCCATTCAAAGAGGTGGCAAATGATTGAACGACGTTCACTCGGTTCCACCGGTATCGAGGTGGGCCGGATCGGTATATCCTCGAGTTTTGGCGCCCAGGCGGATGTGTTCAGGGCAGCCCTGGACCGGGGGTGCAACTACTTCAACTGGGGCACCTTCATCAAGGGTCGAAATTCCGCCTTCAGGGAATTTGTCAGACAGCTTACCCGCGAGGGGCGACGCCAGGAACTGGTGATCGGCCTGTTGAGCTATTCTCACCTGGCCTCGCTGGGGGATCGTTTCCTGAAATCGGCTTTGAAACAGCTGAATACCGATTACCTGGACTGCCTTATCCTGGGCTACTATCCCAAACGGCCGCCCCAGAGGGTACTGGACTGGGCAGCCCGGGTCAAGCAGCAGGGGCTGGTCAGGGCGATCGGTTTGACGACTCATAATCGGAGTGTGGTAGTGCCCCTCAGTAAAGAGGGTATCATCGACTTTTTCCATGTCCGCTACAACGCAGTGCATCGCGGCGCCGAGCAGGATATCTTTGCTCACCTGGGCGAGCAGGGGCCTGGCATCGTCTCGTTTACGGCCACCAGCTGGGGCCAGCTTCTCAAACAGAAGAAGATGCCGGCCGCGACCACTCCGCCGTCGGCGGGCGACTGCTATCGGTTTGTTCTGGCCCGGGACGAAATTGATGTCTGTATGATGGGGGTCAAGGATTTGAAGATGTTCAATGACAACATGAAGGTACTCGCGCAAGGGCCGATGAGTGCTGAAGAGCTGGAGCGGATGAGAACCATAGGCGACCATATCTATCGCTGATCGAAACGCTGACGATTTGTTTCAATTTTAGAAAGCACCTGTTCTTGACCTCAGCAGGTGCGTATCTGTCCCCCAAAAACAATCCCCCCGCAACGCTTGATTTGAGTGGTCGGGATGAATACATGAAAAGGAGAACTTCTCAGGTGCCTTGAATGGACACCAACCTTAATTCTCGCAACTCACATCACCACGGAGGTCATCAGATGGCACTTACTCCCTCGACAATGCTCGAACTGGGCACTGAAGCACCCAATTTCATCCTGGCCGATCCCCATGGCTCCACTTTTGATCTGAGCGCCCAACAGATCGATAAGGGCTTGCTGGTGATTTTCATGTGCAACCACTGTCCCTATGTGATCCACATCAGGGAGAAGCTGGTGCAGCGGATTCGCGAGTACCAGGACCAGGGTGTCACTGTCGTTGCCATCAACAGCAACGATTATTCCACCTACCCGGATGACAGCCCGGAACGCATGGCCCGGGACATGAAAGAGTTCGGTTATTCGTTTCCCTACCTGGTTGACGACGACCAGGCCGTAGCCAAGACCTACGAGGCCGCCTGCACCCCGGATATCTACCTGTTCGACAAGGATAAGAAGTTGGTCTACCGGGGACAGTTCGACTCGGCCCGTCCGGGCAACACGACACCGATCACCGGAGAAGACCTGACCGCTGCCGTAAGCCAGATGCTCGAAGGAAAAAAGATACGCGTGGTACAGCAGCCTTCAATGGGCTGCAACATCAAGTGGAAAGCGGGCAACGAACCTGCATATTTCGGGGCTTGAGTGGTATTTTCCCCGGCTCTCCCCATGTCGGGCGATCGCTGCCGCGGGCCCTTGTCCCGACTAGTGTTGAGGCCGCCCACCTGCTTACTGTTTCTTCTATGCCTTGTGCTGCTCAGTCTTTCGGGCTGTTCCGGCGAAGACGATCTGCAGCGCGGCTCTCGCCTGCTCCTCGATGAGGCAGAAACGGATCAGCTTTCTCAGCAGGGCAAGGAGCATGCAGCCGGACCACCCTGAGGTGCTCAAATTTCTGGCCATTGCTCATGTCGATGCTCATTATCAGTATGAAACTGCCCTGCCTTTTATGCAGCGCTATGTGGAGCTTCGCCCGCAAGATAGTTTCGGGCATTTTTTCCTCGGCTACCTTTACCTTATGCTGGACCGGGCGGAGCAATCCATAAAGTCACTGAAAGAAGGGCTGGCTCTGACACCGGAAAATGTCTACGGCCTCAGTAAACTGGCCCGTGCGTATCTCCTCCGTGGAGGAAGAAATGACCGGGAAAGAGCGGAAGAGATTCTGGACAGGTTACAATCCGTGGCGCCGGATCATATACGGGTTGGCTGGTTGCAGAAAAAGCTGGGTTCCTGACAGAGGGGGCGGGGACACCATGGCGATTGTGTCCTCTTTAAACAG
>CBFCWR010000058.1:0-11775 GCA_965601575.1 uncultured Desulfofustis sp.
GTCATAGCCAATGTGGAAAAAACATAATTACCGCCCTGCGTCAGCTTCAGGCTAACACAACTATGAAATGCCCCCACTGCACCAAGCAGATCGAGCCGAGAAATCCAGTACCCACGGTGGATATCATTATCGAAATCGGGGATAAAATCGTACTCATCGAACGTAAATACCCGCCCCCAGGCTGGGCTCTGCCCGGTGGCTTCGTCGATTACGGAGAATCATTCGAGCAGGCGGCCGTGAGGGAGGCATTGGAAGAAACCGGCATCGCAGTGACCGATTTGCGCCAGTTCAGGACCTATTCTGATCCTGGCCGGGACGCACGGATGCACACCTCCTCGACGGTCTTTATTGCCCGAGGTAAAGGCGAGCCGAGGGCGGCTGACGATGCTGCCAAGGCAGGACTGTTTTCCAGAGAAGATTTACCGGATTTGGCTTTCGACCATGCAAATATTCTGGCCGATTATTTCTCGACCCGGGCGTAGCGAAAGATTCTCTTTTCAGAGCAGTGTGGTGAGCGCCCAGAAGACCACCGCCCCCGTACCCACGGAGGTGTAGAGCAGCAGTCAGGGTATGCAGTCGCTTCCGTACCTCTTGCGAATGAGCCCGAACACAGAGAGCCCGGCGAGGACGGAAATTATAAGAATGACAATCGTTTTCATCTGATTCTTGTGGAGATTACCGGGCAGTATCCCGTTTTCTGAGCCTGATCGAAGCCGGAGTCACCTCGACCAGTTCGTCGTCATTGATGAAAGACAGGCAATCCTCAAGGGTCATGACCGTCGGAGGCGTCAGGATTACCGCTTCATCTGAACCGGCCGCCCTGACGTTGGTCAGTTTCTTGCCCTTGGCCGGATTCACCACCAGGTCACCTGCCCGACAGTTCTCGCCGATGATCTGCCCACCGTAGAGATCCTCTCCCGGGCCTATGAAGAGCGTACCACGATCCTGGAGATTGAACAAGGCATAGGCCACCGAAGTGCACCCCTGCTTCACCGAAAGCACCCCGTTGATGCGGTTCGATATCTCCCCGGCATGCGGGCCATACCTCTCGAACACATAACTCATGGTTCCCATACCTTTGGTGTCGGTCATGAAGCGAGGGCGGTACCCGAGCAGCCCCCGGGTCGGAATGCTGAACACCATGCGGGTCATGCCATGGGCCTGGTTCATCTCTTCCAACTGGCCTTTGAGCTTACCAAGTCTCTCGATGACCGGTCCCTGAACCGTTTCATCGACATCAACAGTCAACTTTTCATAAGGCTCAAGCAGTTGATTTTCCTCCTTGCGCATGATCACCTGGGGTCTGGTAACCTGCAGTTCGTAGCCTTCCCGGCGCATTTTCTCGATCAGGATTGACAGGTGCAGCTCCCCCCTGCCCGACACTTTGAAGCCGACCCCCTCCTGCAGCGCTTCCACCTTCAGCGCAACATCGGCCAGGGTTTCCCGGTCGAGCCGCTCTCGAAGGTGCCGCGAGGTCACGTATTTGCCCTCCCGGCCGGCAAATGGCGAGTCATTGGGAATGAAGTCCATGGAGATGGTGGGCGGATCAATATCGATCAATGGCAGAGGTTGGGGTGATTCCGGATCGGTGAAAGTGACGCCGACAGTCACATCTTCCATTCCGGCCACGGCAACGATCTCTCCAGTGAACGCAGAATCGATGGGAATTTTGCGGTCCTGTTCAAACCGGTAGATCTTGGAGATTCTCACCGGCTTTATGGAGCCGTCGCGTCGCGCCACGGCAATGGGCTGATTCAGGGCCATGGTGCCGTTGACGACTTTGCCGATGCCCAGCCTGCCGAGGTAGGGGGAATAGTCGATGGTGCCGACCTGCATCTGCAGTTCGGCATCCTTTGATCCTGAAGGCGGGGGGATATGATCGACTATCATCTCGGAGACTAAGGCCATGGAGCCGCTGGTGCCCACCTGTTCATCCGGGTCAGCCACCGCATAGCCTTCCTTGGCAGAAGCGTAAAGTACCGGAAAATCGAGAATCTCGTCCGGTGCTTCGAGTTTGACGAAAAGATCGAACACCTGGTCCACTACCCAGTCGCAGCGGGCCGCCGGTTTGTCGATCTTATTAATCACGACTATGACCGGCAGATTGTTTGCCAGTGCTTTTTTCAGGACGAAATAGGTTTGCGGCATTGGGCCTTCCTGGGCATCGACCAGCAGCAGAGCCCCGTCAGCCATACGCAGAACCCGTTCCACCTGGCCGCCGAAGTCGGCATGTCCGGGTGTATCGATGATATTTATGTGCATATCGCCGTAGCGATACGAGCCGTTCTTGGCGGTAATGGTGATGCCCCGTTCCCGCTCGAGATCCATCGAATCCATGAGTCTCTCGGCAACATCCTGATTTTCCCTGAACATTCCGGAATGACGGAAAAGTTGGTCTATCAGGGTGGTCTTACCGTGATCCACGTGGGCGATGATCGCCACGTTTCTGATATTTTCCTGACGCATAATAGTGTGGCCGAGGGCCTTTCAATTTATAGCAGAACTATAGGCTCTCTTGAAGATTTTGGATTTGCGTTTATCGGTCACGAAGGGGGGCCACCATACACCAGCTCTGTGAAGATGTAAAGCTGTTCGGACCAGACGGATCAGAGTTTCAGCAGGACTTTCTGCCGGGCGGCGGCGGAACGGCGCAGGGCCGGCACCTGATCGTCGACGTAGTCGTAGACTACCGGGATCTTGTTGGCAGCGGGGCGAAGAATTCTGCCGATCACTTGTACCAGCCGGCCCTCGAAGGTGATCGGAGTGGTCAGGAAGAGGCTCGCCAACCCCGAGCAGTCGAACCCCTCGCTGATCAGCTGAAGCGTGGCGACCAGCACCTGTATTTTGCCGTCTTGCACGTCGGCAACTATCTGGCTGCGCTGTTCCGGTGGAATCTGGCCGGTGAGCAGGGCTACAGAAACCCGGTGATGGCCCAGCAGCTCGACAAAGACGTTGCAGTGACTGACCCGGTCGGAGACAACCAGCGCGGTGGAGTCCGGCTCGTTACGCACCTGCTTGAGAATGTCGTCGGCAATCTGCCTGTTGCGCCCTTCATGTTTGGTCAAGGCGGTGATGAGGGCCTGATAATCTCCCCGGTAGCCGTAAGTGAAATCGGTGGCATGGCGCATGATTTTGGGCTTGAGCACCGCTCCTGATACTTTGAGCTGCATGGGATCGACGGAGTGGATCCGGTCACCCATGAAATAGTAGATCAGCTTGGTCATACCCTCATCGCTGCGGAAGGCGGTGGCCGACAGGCCCAGCAGAAAATAGCTGTCAAATTGCGACACCACGTCGGTAAAGAGGGTCGCCGGCACCCGGTGACACTCATCGACGATCAAATGCCCGAAACACGGCACCAGTTCCTCGGTCCGTTTCCTGGCACTGTTGACGATTGCCACGGTAAGGGGGCGAATATCGAATCTGGAGTCGCCGATCAACCCGGCTTCGATCCCCATGAACTCGTCGATACGGTCCCGCCACTGGTAGAGCAATTCTTTGGTATGGACAATGACGATGGTCGGCTGTCTTCTTCTTGCGATCGCGGCCAGCGCCATGATCGTTTTACCGCTGCCGGTGCCGGCCTCGAGCACACCGAACGACCTCGAACAGATGGACTGGACCGCCTGTTCCTGATAGGGACGCAGTGCAGCCGTGAAGGAGAAACCATGCTCGGGCAGCCGTCTGCGTTCATCCACCACCTCCAGTTCCACGCCCGAAGACAGGCAGAGTTCGATGGCCTGGTTGGCAAATCCCCGGGGAAAGCGCAAACCGCCCGGTTCCTGCTCGTAGTAGTAGAGCTTGGGCTTAAGCTTCTTGCCAATCCATCTGCCGTAGCGTCTGGCAGCAATATACTTGGGGTTGTCGATGGTCAACTGGTCCTTCAGCGCCTGTTCCACAGGCCTGTCGATCATTTCGAGATAACAATCGGCGGTGACGGTTAACGTTGCCATCGGTCTGTTATTCTTTTTCTTAAGCGTGGAAGAATTGCTGTGAAATTACCCATCCTTGATATATAGTTCTGACGGCTCTGCGACCTGTCTTAACCGGTCCTCGAAATTATTGTCAGCCTAAGATATTAACCCTACTCACACAATTTGTCGTTATGAAAAAAGCTATATTACTCGCCATCTTATTACTCTTCTTTCCGATCTGTCCAGGGCTCATCGCGGCACAGCCGATTCTTCTCAGCCTGCCAGAGAAAGTGGTTGCCGAAATGGTGCAAAAGAGCCTGCCGCTGCAGGTCAACCAACCATCGGAAAGTCTTGCCGGACTTATCTCAGTCGAGAAAGTGGAAAACCTCAACTTCAACGACAACTCACTTGCCGCCACGGTGACCATGAGCGGTAGAGATGTTCAGCTCAACACCAATCTCGGCGGGCATAATCTGCTCCTTAAAGTGGGAAATGTCGAGCTTGATTTCAGTCTCGAAGCAGTAACCAGGTTCGATAAAGCAAGTCAAACCCTGTTCATTCGACCGACCGTCTCCGGAATTGATCAGCGGGGTTCTCAAAACAATGAAGTAGGCGAACTCATTGCCGCCTTGTTCAACGAACAGGAACTCCCTGTCGCCCTCGAGAACCTGGCGCCAATCATCACCGACATTGGCAACCGGCAACTGGTTATCGACATGAGCGTGGAAGATATCCGCTTCGGGCCAGACGCCGTTGAGATCCTCCTCACGCCTCAAACCAGTGTCAAACCCAGGTGATCAGCACCTCGAGAAAAGCTCCGCCTGATCAATAAGGTTACTCCACTGACTGCGCCGGCGGTGGTTCACCCGCAGTGAAATTAGTTCCATTACCGCCGCCTGGCTGCAGAATCCATTAATCGTTGTCCTTTTTGATAAAAAGAATTATTATCAATTACTTTTTTTCCGGGAGGGACCTTTTGTGGTCCCCAACCAATCACCTATTACATGGAGAGTATGATGAGCAAGACTAAAGAGAACCTCGAAGCAGCATTTGCCGGTGAATCAATGGCCAGAAACAAGTATACCTTCTTTGCCAAGGTTGCCCGCAAGGAAGGCTACCACTATGTTGCTAAAATTTTTGAAGAAACGGCAATCAACGAAATGCGCCACGCCAATGACCATCTCAAGCTCTTAGGAGGCATCGGTGATACCATTGCCAACCTGCAGGATGCGATGGAAGGTGAGGATTACGAGACCACCACCATGTACCAGGATTTTGCTGCGGTGGCCAAAGAAGAAGGTAATCTGGAAGCGGCTGCCAAATTCGAGATGATTGGCAAGGTCGAAGCCGATCACCGCGAGCGCTACAAAAAACTTCTGGCCCGCGTAAAGGCCGGCACGGTCTACACCAGGGATGAACCAATCACCTGGAAATGCAGCCTCTGCGGGTATTTGCATGAAGGCACCGAGCCGCCTGAAAAATGTCCGGCCTGTGCCCACCCGAAGGAGTATTATGAGCCGGCTAACCTGGATACCGACATCTAAGTTTCGCCCCTGAGCCATACCAGGACTCAGTCTGTAGGGAAAGAGCGTTTTCGGAGAAAATCGAAAACGCTCTTTTTTATTGATAAATGAGGACAGTCGTCGAGCACCAGGGTACCCATCGGAAACGTGGGGCGCCCATGGGGAATCAATGTTTCGGGGATATCGTTTTGTCGCCCAACACAGTAATTGAGCGAACCAGCTTGTAAAGTGCTAATCTAGGCATCGATTTTACGAAATCTGCTGGGCGATACACCGGTCCATCTCTTGAATGACCTGGAAAAGGTTGAAAGATCAGCAAAACCGAGAATGAAAGCAACCTCGGTCAGGTCGTTGTCTGTATCTTTTACGTAGCGCTGGGCCAGCTCTTTGCGCGTCTTGTTCAACAGTTGCTGGTAGGTGGTGCCCTCCAGTTTCAAATCTCTCTGCAGTTTGCGCGTCGACATGCCCAGTTCTCTGGCGACAGCGTCCACCGTAACAGGGCCGGCGGGCAGTTGGGCCGCCAGTACTTTCTGGACCGAGCGAATCAGGCGCACCTCGGAAAGCCGGGAAATATAATCCTCCATTACCCCATCGTGGAGTTGGGCCAGATATTCGTCGCCGGTCCTCAGCGGCTTGTCGACATCATTGAGAGATAAGCTTATCAAGGGAGCAGGGCGATTTAAATCAACCCGGCAATTAAAGAATTTTTCGTAGCGCTCCAGGCACTGATGCTGGTTATGAGTCATTTCCACCCGTTTGGGATGCAGCGGCTTGTTGTAATTGAGCCGGCAACTGCTGAGGATGAAGGTAAGTGCGGCATCCTCGCGGGCAGGTTTCCAGGGCTGCTCCTCGTTCCAATTCAATTTGACATCAAGACACCCTCGCTCCCGGTCCTCGATCAGTTCCCCGAATCGAGCATCCGAGACTACCCGGTGATACCGAATGAGCCGCTCGAGACCGTTGCGCACCGTCGAACTGGCCATCATCGCATAACCGATCGTACCAAAGTGAGAAGGATGCCAGTGTTCTGCCGTTTTCAGCCCGAAACAGGGGTCCTCGATGAGTCGCTCGATCTCCCTCCAAAGCGCAGCGATACCATCGAGAGGGTAGCGGGCACCCGGTTCGAACAGCAGGTCCGGATTGAGATTGACCCGCCGAAATACCGGGTCGGGATCAATACCGTAATCTTCCAGAATTTCCCAGAGAATATGCTGGATACTTGCAAGCTTGGTCAGCAGCACCTTATTTCCCCCTGCTCATCTTTGTCGTAGATTGCAAAATAATAGCCGCCAATTGCAAAGATTATAAATTTTCAAGCTGTATATTGGGGATAACCTAGTTGAGGTGGCCGGGCGGCAATTCCTTCCCCCTTTTCACCGGTCATATAAACCCCATATTGCCGTCCGGCTTCATTAAGCCTTCCCCCACGAAATTCAGACTCGCAGCGGCGCCCGCCCTCGACTGTCACAAATTGCAGGTTGATCTTTATGTGCGTCAGGACGCCCCGAACGCCGCGTCACCTTGTTGAGCAGATTAGTTCATTTCCTTTTGGCTCTCACCGATCAAGGCGCATTGTCATTTGACTTCGACAATGGTAGAGTGGCGGCTATTCGATCAGCCATGCCTTGATAAGGTCTTCTATGAAATTTCCGGCCCTGAAAAAAGAAATCCACGCACTGCTCATTAAGCGGATCACAGGCGTCTGTATTCTGACAATCATGCTGGTGGTCGGCGCCACCTGCTACGTCGAATACAGCAGGCTTGAACAAAGCCTGGTCAGTGCTGCCGCAAAGGAAGCACGTCTGTTCATCCCGCTCTTTCTGAACCACCATAATAACCATTCAGGTGGAGAAGCGGTAGTTGTTACGCCTGAATTTCACGACTCGATCGCCCATACTTCTTTTATTGAGGTCCGCCTTTCCACCCCTGATGGCGTCCAGTTTTTTGAAAAATCACGGGCCGGTGGCGAACAGATAAGGCAGCGTTTCAACGACAAGTCGGTCAGCTTGCTACCAGGCGGCGAACCGGTCGGAGCCTGGTTGTTTGCCGACAAACGGATCTACCTGACGACGGTGATTCCTATCAGGGGACTGCAGGACGATGATATACTCGGACACGTTGATGGGCTCTATCGGAGTTCACTGGCCGATACCAAAGCAATCGGCTGGAGATTCGTGCTTTCCTGCCTGATTGGCGCCGGCGCGGTGGTGCTCTGCGGTCTGATGATGTATCCAGGCCTGCTGTTCTTCAACAATCGACTGATCAGGAGCAGTTCGGATCTCAACCTGGCCAATAATTTTCTGCTCAAAAAGCTGGGAAGCGCATTGGCCAAGAGCGATGTCGGCGTTGCTGAACACAACTACAGGGTCTTGATCTACGGTATTCGGCTGGCGCAGCGACACAAACTTTCACGAGCCCGGATCAGAAACCTGATCCAAGGAATATTCCTGCACGACCTTGGCATGCTGGACCTTGATACCTCCTTGGTGCTGAAACAGGGACCGCTGGACAAGAAAGAACTCTCCAGGATGCAGGACCATGTAAAAAGCGGCGTTGCAGAGATAAAACGCTACCGCTGGCTCAGGGACGGTCTCGATGTGGTGCGCTGTCACCACGAGAAATATGACGGCAGCGGCTATCCAGCCGGTCTGAGTCAGGATAAAATTCCAATGGAAGCAAGGATTTTCGCCATCGTCGATGCGTTCGACGCCCTCACTTCCCAGCGACCATACAGGCAACCTCAGGATCTAGAAAGAGCCCTTACAGTGCTCGAACAGGAGTCCGGTTCGCATTTCGACCCGGTGCTCCTGGCTCCATTCATCGAAATGGCCCCTCAGCTCTATAACATTGTCAATAAACTAAAGGGCAAGGCTTTGGAGAAAGAGGTTCGTGGAGTGGTCAAGAAGTATATAAAGCTCTAGTATTTCCTCCCCTCAGGGATTCTCACAGTGCGACTATATCGTCGCCGGGAGCGACGCTTCCCCCTTCAATCACTTTGGCAAAGAGCCCTTCCCGGGGCATAATACAGTCGCCGGTCGCTTTTTTGATCGCGCATCCGCTGTTGTGACACTCTTTGCCTATCTGGGTGATTTCCAGGACTGCACTCTCGCCAAGGCGGATTCTCTTGCCTATGCCGATCTTTTCCAGATCGATACCACGGGTTATGATATTTTCGGCAAACGCCCCTTTTTTAAGGGTTGGCAATTGCTCACGCACCAGTGCGATGGACTCCGATGCCAGCAGTGAGACCTGCCGGTGCCAGTCGCCGGCATGGGCGTCTCCCTCGATTCCCCAGTTGGTCTTGAGGATAACCCGTTGCCTTTCTTTCTTGACAATGCCTTTCTTATCACTGGTGCACACCGCTTCAACTGTTGCCATGGTCATCACCTTTCCTCACCCGCCGATCGATGCCATCGAAGGCTGCGCTGCTCTGCCGTTGGCGGACTCGGTCTGGTGACCGTCGGCAAAACGTTTGTTCAGGCAGGATCTGATATTTATCAGCAGGTCTTCGTCGCTTATTCCTGTCCGCAGCAATTCTTTGAGATCGAGTACGCCGTTGTCGTAGAGACAAACTTTGAGCATTCCCTGTGGAGTGATGCGGACCCTGTTGCAGGTTG
The DNA here is from genome assembly GCA_965601575.1 of uncultured Desulfofustis sp. GTDB lineage: Bacteria > Desulfobacterota > Desulfobulbia > Desulfobulbales > Desulfocapsaceae > JABDQA01. The sequence goes on from CBFCWR010000058.1 coordinate 9,055, forward strand.
AACAGAATTTTCTCGAACTGCCCTCGATGATCCCCAGGCTGCCCTTAAATTCGGGTACTTTGAACACCTTGGCTGTGGAACCGTTTTCCGTCCGGGTCTGATCCAGGCCCGGAAAGAGATTTGCCAGTCGCTCGACAAGCCCATAATCGATGCGGCGATCCTCCACTTTCTCACCGGAGAAAGGCATTTTTTCAATAAATCGCATGCTCAGCTTGTTGTCGCGGGCCAGTTCCCCGAGCTGAAAAATTTCAGCGTCACTTGTTTCCTCCGAAACCACCGAATTAACCTTCAAGCGAATACCGAGTTCCAGGGCACCGTAGAGTGTTTCCATGACCTCAGCCAATCGGTCCCGTCTGGTGATTGTTTTGAATCGTTGCGGATCCAGTGTGTCGAGGCTCAGGTTGATGCCCGAGATCGGCAGAGCCTTCAGTCTCTTCAGGTAGCGTGCGGTTTCCACCCCGTTGGTGGTAACCACAAGCTGAGCGACACCGAGATCATTTTTGAGGCGCTCCAGGAAATCCATGCATCCCCGTCTCACAAACGGCTCTCCCCCTGTAATCCGGATCTTCGCAATGCCCATTCCAAGAAACAGACGCACCACACGCTCGAGTTCTTCGTAGCTCAGGGTCTCGCCATGGGAAACTGTCTCGACACCATCTTCCGGCATGCAGTAGGAGCAGCGCAGATTGCATCGATCGGTGATCGCCAGCCGCAGATAGGTAATGACTCTGCCGTGATTATCAATCAGTTGTGGTGGGTCGAAACCGACAGCAGTGGTAGGTTTTGAGGGCGCGTACATGGACACTCCTTTTCAAGTTCGGAAGGCAGCACCGTTTCCAGTCCAACCCTATCGGCCTCAGACCATATTCCCTCCGGCTCACACAGCGTGTGGGGTGGAGGAACACGTAGGCCTTTCGGCTCGGAGTCTTTTTTATATCAATAGTAATAGAGCGGTGTAATGAAAATGACAATGATTAATTTAGCCGGCGCCTCCGATCGGAGGTGGATTGAGCTCATGGATTTCGGTCCAGTTCCAGCCAGTCGATGAGCTCGTCAAGCTCAGGCACCCGGCCGACGCTTTTCAGCTTTCCGTCTATGATCAGGCCTGGTATCGCATAGACACCTAGTTCGATTATTTTCTCGAAATCCTGTACCAGCTCGACAGTGCAATCGAGCCCACGATCTTCGATCAGCCGGTTGAGGCGCGCTGCAGTCTGATCACCCAGGCCGCCAGCCGGCGCGGCAATCTGAATGGTTACCATCAAACGCCGTAGAAGAGCTTAAGCATGGCCAGCAGGATGATCGTGTAGAGGATCGACGCTCCCACTCCGGCCTTCATGTAATCCTTGGGGCGGTATCCCCCCGGACGCATGATCAGTGCATTGACTTGGTGAGTCGGAAGGATGAAGGTGTTGGAAGCCGACACCGCTACCACCAGCGCAGCCAGCACCGGATCGGTCCCCAACTGGGCGGCCATGTTCATGGCCAGCGGTACCATCAAGACAGCGGCACCCACATTGGAGGCCACCAGAGAAAAAAAGGCTGTCAATACCGACACCAAAAAGAGCAGCAGCATGGGGGTCAGTTCAGCAAATGAACTCAATGCCTTGTGCGCGATATAGGCTGCAGCTCCGGTATTTTCAAAGGCGGTGCCGAGCGGAATCAGACCGGCCAGCAGAAATACGGTACGCCAGTCGACTGCCTCATAGGCGCGGTCGGCGGTAATGATCCTGGTGACGATCATGCCCAGGGCGCCGCTGAGCAGTGCGATGGACAGCTTGACCTGGAAGCCGAGCACCAGGGCCAGCGACATGAACAGAAAGAAAAGTGCGCACTTGGTCCGCTCAGGCTTGAATTCTTCGCCGCGAATCTCCTCGACAAAGGCGATGTCATTTTTTTCCGCTATCAGCTTGAAACGCTGCCATTTTCCCTGGAGCAGCAGAGTGTCGCCCTGGACCAGCTTGGTCACATTGATGTTGTCCATGATCACCTTGTCCCCACGGACCAGCGCCAGCGCATTCACTTTGTAGAGTTCTCCGAACTTGAGCTCCTGCAGGGTATGGCCGGTCAGATTGCTGTGGGGGATCACCACGCCTTCAATAATGCCGCTCTCATCAATAGAGTTGTCGTTGGCGAAAAGCTCCGGTTCCGGCCTGCGCTGCCAGCCAAGCTCCTTGGTCAGCGTGTCGACCTTGTCATCAGAGCCAATCACCCAGAGGATATCTCCCGCTTCGATGGCATCGTCCCTACCCGGGGCAAAGTTCTTGGTGTACCGCTCTTCGCCCTTGGCAATACCGACTACAGTGACATGGTACTTGGGGCGTAGTTCGATCTCACCGAGAGTCTGGGCCGGGAAGTAGGAAGGGACCACCAGTTCATAGCCCTTGCCGACCTCATCCCCGTAGATATCCTCAAGTCGCTTATCCATGCAGTCTTCGTGGATCATGCAGACATCTGCCGGCAGAAGTTTTCGACCAAAGATCGCAAAATAGGCCAGGATTCCTATAAGCAGAGCGATACCCAGCGGGGTCACGGACAGCAGTCCCAGCGGCGTGAAACCGGCACCGTCGACCGCCGCCTGATTGTTAACCCACCAGCTCTCCATCAGGTCGTTGAGCATGATCAAGGGCGACGAGCCGACCAGGGTGAGACACCCGCCAGTTATGGCGCAAAACCCCATGGGCATGAGAATTTTGCTTGCCGGAATATTGAGCTGCCGGC
>CBFCWR010000059.1:0-11683 GCA_965601575.1 uncultured Desulfofustis sp.
AACTCACCGGCATCGCTGCCGATATGTTCGCTGCCAGGGGCCTCAAACGCACCCGCGTAGGCAAGAGATGGATGCTGCTCGACCATGTAGCCGATTCTTCGGCCCATTCTGCCCGCCGCACCGGCCACGATTACCTTCATCATGGATTTCTCCTTGTTATCAGTCTTTTATTCCCTGTTGCGTTCTATAGGGGGACACCAGATAGAGGGACAAGTACTCTATTTGAAGTTCAAATTAAGTATTGTGTCCCCTTAACTATTGCATCTGAAACGAGTAATTTTGCTTCGAGATCGAGGCGTGGGAGAGATTTTACCACAGGCATATAATGAAAAGGGCCGTTTCTAGAGCATGCCCAGTCTGCTCATCTCCTCCACCAACGCCTGCCTCGTCTGTTCGTCGGCCGGGGTCATCGGCAGTCTCGGTGATCCATCCTGAATGCGGCCAAGCATTTCCAGCGCCTTTTTGGCCGGTCCGGGACTGGGCGATTTGAACATCAGCTTCATCATGGTAAAAAGACGGTAATGTTCTTCATTGGCCACCTGGAGGTTGCCGTTCATGGCTGCTTCTATCATTCTCGCCATGCCGGCCGGATCCACGTTGGAAATAACCGAAATCACCCCCTTCCCACCGATGAGCGTAGTAGGCATCGAGGTGAAGTCATCACCCGACAGGAGGATAAAATCTTCGGGGCAGAAGCGAATCACATCACTGATCTGCTCGAGGCTGGCGCAGGCTTCTTTGATGCCGATGATATTATCTATTTCCGCCAGCCTGGCGACGGTCTCGGGCAGAATATGGATTACCGTCCGGCCCGGCACATTGTAGAGCACCATGGGGATATCAACGGCTTCGGCGATGGTTTTGAAATGCAGGTAGAGCCCTTCCTGGCTCGGTTTGTTGTAGTAAGGGGCAACTGAGAGCACCGCATCGGCACCGCTGTCTTTGGCGCTCTCGGTGAGTTCAATGGCCTCGAGGGTATTGTTGGCTCCCGTCCCCGCCACCACTGGTACTCGTCCGTTCACCGTTTTCACCGTCAGGTCGATAACGCGCTTGTGTTCATCAAAATCGAGGGTGGCGGATTCTCCAGTCGTACCGCAAGGGACGATACCGTGGATGCCGTTTTCGATTTGGAATTCGATCAGATCGACCAACCCTTTCTCGTCAAGCTTGCCATCAATAAATGGGGTCACCAGGGCAGTTAACGCACCGTGAAAGCGTTCCATGGTTTTACCTCCGATAGTATGATCCGTAATATTTTGTTCGTTTTGGGTGAGCTCTATTTATAATAGAGCCTCAGCCGACAGCTCGGCCTCGTAAATGATCCTCGCTGCTCCCTGCAGGTGGACATTGCCGATATAGTCATCCTGAAGTTCAAACTGGACGACAAGCTGTTCGCCTCCGGTCGTCGTCACATCCACGGGCGACTCAACCAGTCCCTGCCTGGCGGCGATAATGGCTGCTGCCACCACACCCGTGCCGCAGGCCATGGTTTCGCCTTCGACTCCGCGCTCGTAGGTTCTTACCAGCAGCTCGCCCTCGTCCAGAATTTTTACAAAATTAACATTGGTGCCTGCAGGCTCGAATTGTTCGTGGTAGCGCAACGTCCTGCCCCACTTTTCCACTGGTGGATTGTCCGAATCGACGAAGAGCACCGCATGGGGAACCCCGGTATTGATGGAAAAGACCTCTTTCTCGCTTTCACCGAGGGAAATAAGCAGGGATTCCCGGTAATCAGACGGCGAAGTCATGGTGACTCTGATGTGCTCCTGTTCCCCGATGAGTTCCGCCTCTATCGTTCCTGCCAGGGTTGCAAAACGCATCCGCCGTCCGGCAATTCGCTTGCGCCAGGCATAACGCGCGGCACAGCGGGCGCCGTTGCCGCACATCTCTGCAACCGAACCGTCTTTATTGTAGAACCGCCAGCTGAAATCCTCAGTTTCGCTGTCCTCAATGAGAATCAGACCGTCGGCCCCCACTGAAAAACTGTGCCTGCAGATGAGCTGGGCGAATTGCGGCTGATACGTCTCCGGTATGAATCCAGAACGATGATCGATGACAATGAAGTCGTTGCCGGCCCCGCTCATCTTGGTAATCGCAATGGGGAAATCCAGCTGCATCACAACCCCTCTGTCAGTTCGTTATCTAGCCGTCGCCTCGGGTGAAGGTTTCGACTCGTTGGCCGGCTCTGCACTATCTACGGCAGTCACGGAGTAGAAGGGTTTGCTGCCCTCCGGCGCCGACTTATCCACAAAAATGGAGGCTGGCATGTTCACCTCGCCAATCATTTCTGGCGCGGCTTGTCCCGTGGTCCGTCGATAGACGCGATGTGCAGCTACCCCCGGATCATCCGGACGGTCCCAGAACACCCTGATTCCGGCGGCGGTGGCTGAGGCCCGGACGCCGCTGGGGACGCCGGGCGGCGTCCGGTCAACCGGGGTGGCATCGACAATGTCGGTCACTCCGCCGGTGATCTTGTCCTTACCCAACATCATCATGCTCTGGACTTTGTAAAAATATGTCTTGCCATTGAGCACATCGCTGTCCACATAGTTCGTTTTAGCAATCGCATTGCCCAGATTTACAAACTCTTTGCCGCCCTCGCTTCTCGACACCTGATAGAGGACCTTTCTCTGTACCTCAGAACCATCGATCAGGGTGGTCACCGGCTGCCAGCTCAACGATACTTGGCTGTCGCCAGGCTCAACCTTGAAAGCTTCCGGCACAGACGGCGGCGTCTGCCAGACGAAGGATACGATGTTGGAATCGGTGCTGGCCGCCCACCAGCTGATCCTGGATCTCATTTTAAAGAAATACTTGTGATCCGGGCGCAGCAGTGAAGTATTGAACTCCCCTACCCGCCGCTTGCCCGCATCTGCGGTTTCGCCGCCGGGTATCTCGGTGGGTTCGCCAAAGGGGATCGGGCAGGTCTCACAGATCTCGTCGATCGCAACCACCGCACGGTAGACATCGAACGAGTAAATTTCGGTCAGTTCGTCGCCGTTAACCGACTTCTCCGGGTACGTCCATCGCAAGGTCACGCCGGTCTCATCTATCGAATAGGTGAGATCGTCGATCGGTCTGGGAACCACGTTCTGAGGGGGAACAGGATCGGTTTTGAAACCGCACCCGGCCACGCTCCACACCACTGCACACAACAACGCTGCTGCAAATCCGAATCTCATTATGCAATCCCCACTTGTTTTTCGGCACTACCCAGCGCTTCCTCGACGCGCTGCATACTTGTGCCTCCAGTTGATATGCGGCTCTGCACCGAGCCGTCAACACTGATCACCTCGTACACGTCTTTTCCGATGACGGGAGAGAATTCCTGCATTTCCTGCACCGTCAAATCCACCAGTTCACATCCCTTGTCGATGCAATGACCGACGATTCTGCCAACTATACCATGAGCTTCCCGGAATGGTACATCTTTCAACACCAGGTAATCTGCCAGGTCAGTCGCTGTCATAAAGCCGCTGGTGGTGGCCTCGCGCATCCTTTCGGTATTGAATTTCAGGTTCTCCAGCAGTTCGCCGATAATCGACAAGGAGGCCGACACCGTATCGACGGCATCGAAGACCGGTTCCTTGTCTTCCTGCAGGTCACGGTTGTAGGTCAGCGGCAGTCCTTTCATGATGGTAAGCAGAGTCATCAGAGAGCCAACCACGCGGCCGCTCTTACCGCGCACGAGCTCGGCGATATCGGGATTTTTTTTCTGCGGCATGATCGATGATCCGGTACAGAAGGTGTCCTCGATAATTACAAAATCGAACTCGCTGCCGGCCCACAGCACCAGTTCCTCGCAGAGTCGGGAGAGGTGCAGTTGGATCTGCACGCAGCAGCTCACGAATTCAATGGCAAAATCACGGTCGCCGGCGGTATCCATGGAGTTGGCGGTAACCCCGTCAAAGCCGAGCAGCTCGGCGACCTGCTCCCGCTCGATCGGCAAGCCGGTGCCGGCCATGGCCGCCCCTCCCAGCGGGCAGATATTGATCCGCGTGCGGCAGTCGAGCAACCGCTCGCGGTCTCTGGCAAACATCTCGAAATAGGCCAGCAGATGGTGCGAGACGAGGACCGGCTGGGCCCGCTGCATGTGGGTGTACCCCGGCATGATTGCTCCGAGGTAGGTCCGTGCCAGCGTGGCAAAGCCCCGGCGGACATGGTCCAGCAGTTCCACCAGAGAATCGCACTGATCGCGCAGATAAAGCCGCAAATCCAGGGCAACCTGATCGTTTCTGCTTCTGGCGGAATGCAGTTTGGCGCCTGCCGGACCAATCCTGTCGGCCAGCGCCTTTTCGATATTCATGTGAATATCTTCAAGCTCCTGGCGGAACTGAAACTCGCCGCTGTCGATCTCTTTTTCAATCTCCGAGAGCCCGTCGACTATGGCCTGCAATTCCTCCTTTGAAAGCAGCCCATTGGCCGCCAGCATGGTCGCATGGGCTTTGCTGCCCGCAATGTCGTAGCGATAGAGTCGCGAGTCGTAGTCGATCGAGGCACTGAAGGCCTCCACCGAGGCGGCGGTGGATTGGGCAAATCTTCCCCCCCAGAGCTTGGAGGAAGGGCTTTTCTCGGAGTCCGGCTTGGGTGCCATAGCACTTCTTGTTGTTAAATAATTGTTTTAATTAAAATACTTTTAATCATGCAACTTTCTCAGCCGTAAGCGTAACGCATTGAGTCTGATGAAGCCGGTCGCGTCGCCCTGGTTATAGACATCATCCTGCTCAAAGGTGGCAAAACTCTCCTGATACAGCGACTGATCCGATTTTCTGCCGACCGGGATGCAATTACCTTTGTAGAGTTTGAGCCGGACCGTACCATTCACCGTTTTCTGGGCCTCGTCCATGGTGGTCTGCAGCAGTTCCCGTTCGGGGGAGAACCAGAACCCGTTGTAGATCATGTCGGCATAGGCCGGAATCAGACTGTCGCGAATCTTCATCACCTCGCGATCCAGGGTGATTGTCTCGAGATCCCGATGAGCCGTGCGCAGGACGGTGCCTCCCGGAGTTTCATAGACGCCGCGTGATTTCATACCGACGTAGCGGTTTTCGACCATGTCCAGGCGACCGATGCCGTTCTCACCACCCAATGTATTGAGCCGTGAAAAAAGATTAAAGGGCGACATCTTCTCGCCATCGATGGCCACCGGATTGCCGTTTTCAAACTCGAGCTCGACATAGGTAGGCGTGTCGGGAGCCCGCTCGGGGGAAACGGTAAATTGAAACATTTCCTCGTCAGGCTCCTTCCAGGGATCCTCAAGAATGCCTCCCTCGAAACTGATGTGCAGGAGATTCTCATCACAGCTGTAAGGCTTCTTCTTGGTTACCGGTATCGGGATATCATGGTTCTTGGCGAACTCGACAAGCTTGGTGCGGGAATCGAGATCCCAGACCCGCCACGGGGCAATGATTTTCAGATTCGGATCGAGTCCGATATAGCCGAGCTCGAAGCGCACCTGATCGTTGCCCTTGCCAGTGGCGCCGTGGCTCACCGCATCGGCTCCCTCGGCTTGCGCTATGCGCACCTGCTCCTTGGCGATCAGGGGACGGGCCAGCGAAGTACCAAGCAGATATGATCCTTCATAAATGGCGTTGGCCCGAAAGGCCGGAAAGATGTACTCCTCAACAAACTCTTCCTTGAGATCGGAAATGATCACCTTTTCCGCCCCAGTTTCCATGCCTTTGTCGATCACCGCCTGCCAGTCCTCTTCCTGGCCAATATTGGCGCAGTAGGCAATCACCGGGCAGTCATACTGCTCGATCAGCCATTTGAGAATAACCGAGGTGTCGAGCCCACCCGAATAGGCAAGCACTATTTTATTTACACTCATGCACTTCCTCTTGTTTATCACAGAACCGCGCTCATCGGGCGGTCAACAACGTTATTGTTCATCAATAATCAGAATCCGGGAAAATATGTATTATTATCCGGTATCTTGTGATTTGCAAAGAATTTCGGCCTTCAAGCTGACCGGGCCGGCTTAAACAGGATGAATTTAGACCTTTTGTGATCCCAGAACCTGATCGAGAATACCAATCGCCCTGTCTATTTCGGTCCGGTCGACAATCAGCGGCGGGGCAAAGCGCAGCGCACAGTTGCCGGCAAAATTGATCAGAATTTTTTCATCATACATTGCATTGACGATGTCCGCACCCCGCTCGCATCCGGGCTCAGTCATTACCAGACCGTTCAGCAGCCCCATTCCTCTGACATGGGAGCAAAGCCCCGGGTGCTTCTGCTGCACTTCTGCGAGCCGAGCCCGAAAATAGTCGCCTTTGGCCTGCACCTCTTCGAGAAAGCCATCCGCCAGCATGACTTTGAGTGTTGCCACGGCGGCCGCACAAGCCACCGGATTGCCGCCGAAGGTAGAGGCATGGGTGCCGGGAACCAACGCTGAGGCAAGTTTCTCAGTGGTCAGCATTACGCCGATCGGCATGCCGTTGCCGAGTGCTTTGGCCACCGTCATGATATCCGGGGTCACCCCGAGCTGCTGATACGCAAACAATGACCCCGTGCGGCCCATTCCGGTCTGCACCTCGTCGAAAATAAGCAGCAGGTTGTGCGTATCGCAGAGGTGTCTGAGAAACTGCAGGTAGTCTTCAGACAAAGGCCGAACCCCGCCTTCACCCTGCAGCGGTTCGCACATGATCGCGCAGGTCTGCGGGGTGATACTTTGTTCGATCGCCTCACGGTCTCCGAACTCGGCATAGACAAATCCCTGGGGAAGCGGCTCGAATCCATGGTGGAATTTCGGCTGGGCGGTGGCCGCCACGGTGGCCAGCGTACGGCCATGAAACGACCCTTGCAGGGTTATTATCTCGTAGCGTCCCTCTCCGGAGGCGATGCGGGCCAGCTTGATTGCCGCTTCATTGGCCTCGGCACCGCTGTTGGCCATGAACACCTTGTCTGCAAAGGTGTGCTCAACCAGCAGCTCAGCCAACTCGGTCTGGGGCAGCGTGTAATAGAGGTTGGAGACATGGACGAGCCGCGAGGCCTGTTCTGAGATTGCCTGAGTGACGGAAGGGTGGCAATGGCCCAGGGCGCAGACGGCGATGCCGGAGAGAAAATCGAGGTACCGGTTGCCGTCCGCATCAATCAGTTCGCATCCCGCTCCACTCTCTATAGCTGCAGGATAACGGAGATAGTTGCCGATGAATACCTGATCGGCTCGCTTTTTTATCGACTTGTTTTGGCTTTCCATCTGACAATCTCCGTACCGACACCCTCATGAGTGAACATTTCTAATAATATGGCATGTTCAACACGGCCGTCGACGATATACGTCTTGTTGACACCGTGCTGGAGCGCCTCCTTACAGCAATTCACCTTGGGGATCATGCCGCCGCTGATGGTGCCGTCTTCGATCAATCCATCGAGTTCGTCCCTGCTCAGCGAGCGCAATAAGTTTCCATCCCTGGTTTTGACACCCTCCACATCGGTGAGCAGGATCAGTTTCTCTGCTTTCAGAGCGCCGGCAATGGCCCCGGCCACCAGATCCGCGTTGATATTGAGGGCTTGACCATCCTCACCCACCCCCACCGGGGCAATCACTGGAATGAAGTCTTCTTTCTTCAAGGTCTCAAGCACCTCCGCGTTGACCTGGGTAACCTCCCCCACCCGGCCCAGATCGATCAATTCCGGCGGGGCATTTGCGATTAATTCCTCGCCGCCGCTGACGTTGACTTTCATCTTCCTGGCACAGACCAGATCGCCGTCCCGACCTGAAAGACCCACTGCCCGGCCGCCGCTGTGGTTGATCAGGCTGACAATCTCCTTGTTTACCCGGCCCACCAGCACCATTTCCACCACGTTCATTGTCTCCCCATCGGTGACCCGCATACCCTGCACATAACTGGGCTTGATCTCGAGACGGTCGAGCAACTGATTGATCTGGGGTCCGCCGCCATGGATGATCACCACGTTCACACCGATCTGATTGAGCAGAATCACATCGAGTGCGAACTGCTTCTTCAGATTCTCATCCACCATCGCATGGCCGCCGTATTTGACCACCACGGTTTTATGCCGGAACTCTTGAAAATAAGGTAACGATTCGATCAGGACCTTGGCCCGTTCCATGTTTTCTTTCATGCACTTCCCTCTGTAAACTGCCAACGTTGGTTAACGGCCTGTGAAAAGGCTTAATATTATATGGATGATGAGATAAGTTCAAGGCGCCCATCCAGGCAAGGTGCGAGCGAGGCGCCGGCGGGGCAGCCTGGGAGTGCTGCGAGCTGGCACCACGGAGAGCAACACGGCCTCATGGGATGGATTGGACTTATGTCGCTATCTATAATGGTTGGTCTGGTCTTAGTAAAGGACTCATTTCCATGCCCTTATTTGAGCTTTTCTTTACTTAATCTGCATGGTACGTTATGACCGGCTTACAATTTGCATAACTTTTACGCCAACCCTGGAGAACAATGATGGGAAAGATAAAAATATCATACATTTCTGCTGTACTCTTGTTGACACTTTGTGTGTGTTCCCTCCCTGCGATCGGGACCGCAGAAAAAGAACCGCCGATTGTGGTGGAGGCCGATCAGATGTCCTCCACCGAGGAAAGCAACACTGTTCTTTTTCTCGGCAACGTTGACGCCAAACAGGGAGATCTGAGAATCTTGTCCGACGAGATGACTGTCTACTACCTTGAAGAGGCCACCTCTGATAAGGAGGCCAGCACCGAACAGAAGATCGACAAGCTGGTTTGTGTGGGCAATGTCGAGCTGAGCTCGGCCGATTGGCTGGGCACCTCTGATCAGATGATTTACTACTCCGGGAATCGTAAGGTGCTGCTGGTCGGCGACGCCAAGGCCTGGCAGGGTGAAAATATGATATCCGGGGAAAAGATCGTCTACTATATCGACGAGGGCAGATCGGAGGTAGTTGGCGGAACGACCGTGGTGGTTGGCGAAGGTGAAGAGAAGCAGGAAAAGAAATCCAGGGTCAAGATGACGATCATGCAGAAATAGCGTTCAGCTCTGGAGAACCGCACCAATCATGGCACACCTTGAAATCAGAAATATCGTAAAAATATACGGCAGCCGTACCGTGGTCGATGGCATCAGTCTGAAAGTCGATACCGGTACAGTGGTTGGCCTGCTGGGTCCCAATGGTGCGGGAAAAACCACCACGTTTTACTCAATCGTCGGCTTTATAAAACCAAACGAAGGCAATGTCCTGCTTGAGGGTGAAACCATCACCGATTTGCCTATCCACAAACGGGCCCTGAAAGGAATCACTTACCTGGCCCAGGAACCGTCTGTGTTCAAGAAGCTGACTGTCGAGGAGAATGTCCGCATCGTACTCGAGCCCTTGGGACTTACCAAAAACGAAATCAACAACAGAATCGACGAGTTACTGGACGACTTGAAAATTGAACACCTGCGCGACAACAAGGGCCATGCCCTCTCCGGCGGAGAGAGGCGAAGAGTTGAGATCATGCGGGCACTGGCCACCAGGCCTCAGTTTATTTTACTCGATGAGCCTTTTGCCGGTATCGACCCGCTTGCGGTCGGTGAACTGCAGAAAATTATCTACGGCCTGAGGGACAGGGGTTTAGGTGTTTTGATATCAGATCATAACGTGCGGGAAACCCTGCAGGTCTGCGATTTTGCCTATATAGTCAATAACGGCACGATCCTTACCAGTGGCGTGGCAAGTGATATCATCGAAAGTCAGATCGCCCGGAAGATGTATCTGGGGGAGAATTTCTCCATGTAGCTTGTGGGGAAAAAACAGATAAAGACGGGAGCAATGGTCCGGAAATGTTAAAAGAATATTTCACGAGCCGACACGCCCGCAAATCAAAGAAGCTTGTGATATGTTACACTAATGACATGCATATCACAAAAGCAACGAAAAGCGGCGCGCTGTATCGGCTCGCCCGAAGGGTGAAAACTAGCTGTTTTTACCTTAAATAAGCTAATAATTTAGAACCAGCAGCGTTAATCTACATCACTCTTAAACAGACCTTAAGGTCCAAACTATTAGTTTTCATGCAATGGCGCTGGAACTAAGACAACAGCTCAAGCTGGCCCAGAAACTGGTGATGACGCCACAGTTGCGCCAGGCCATCAAGCTCCTGCAACTCAACCGTCTTGACCTGACTCAGGCCCTTCAGGCCGAAATCGAGCAGAATCCTGCGTTAGAGATCGACCGTGAAACCGATGCCGCCAGCGACGAGAAGGATTTCGGTCTGTCTTCTACGTTGGAACCAAACAGCTCGGCCAAGGAACAGGAGATCACCCCGCCGGTCTCCCAGAAAGATGCGATGGCTGAAACCAACTGGGAAGAATACGCCAATACCTACGAAACCCAGTTTTCCTTTTCCCGGGAAAAGCCACAGGAAGACGCCCCCAGCCAGTTCGATTTCATCTCTGAAAAACCCGGACTTTCCGCCTACCTGCAGTGGCAGCTGGCCCACGACGAACTCGACTTGGACGAATTGGAAATTGCCCGCTATATTATCGGCAACCTGAATCGCTACGGATTTCTCGAAACCAGCCTCGAGGAAATCGTTGAGCAGATCGGCTGTGCTTACGATGATGCTGATTACGTACTGGAGGTGATACAGGAACTCGATCCACCCGGCATTGGCGCCCGCACAGTCCAAGAATCGCTGCAGCTCCAGCTCGAACGGCTCGGCATGGCAGACTCGCTGTCGATGGTCATCATCAAAGAGCATCTCAACCTGCTGGAAAGCAGAAACTATAAAATGCTCACCAGAGTCACCGGTCGTAAACGGGGAGAGATTATTGAGGCGGTGGATTTTATCACCGAGAATCTCACTCCTTATCCGGGGCTGCCCTACGCCGAAGAAGCGACCAATTACGTGGTACCCGATGTCTATGTGCAAAAGGTCGACGGTGAGTATGTCATCCGTCTCAATGACGATGACATACCACGACTAAGAATATCTAACTATTACAAAACACTACTTCAATCTGGCGCGGCTTCGACTTCGAAGGAATCGAAAAACTACATTGCCGAAAAGGTGAAGAACGCTGAGTGGTTCATCAAGTCGCTGCATCAGCGCCAGCGCACTATCTACAAGGTGATGGAGTCCATACTCAAGTTTCAGCGTGATTTTTTTGAACGCGGCTCAGCCTATCTAAAACCACTGATCCTGCGTGATGTAGCCGAAGACATCGGCATGCACGAATCCACCATCAGCCGGGTGACATCCAACAAATACACCCATACGCCGCAGGGCATCTTCGAGCTGAAATACTTTTTTTCCACCGCAATTCCGCGGGAAGGCAAGGACGCTCTTGCTGCTGAATCGATCAAAACCCGCATCCGCCAGCTCGTGCAGGTAGAGGACAAAGCGAAGCCCCTCAGCGACAGCGCCATCGCCGCCAAACTCGCCGACCAGGACATCAAGATCGCCCGCCGCACGGTGGCCAAATATCGGGAGCAGATGAAGATTCCGCCCGTCAAGCACCGCCGCACGCCGCGATAGACTATGGCTTCCTTGAAAAATTCGAGATTTTGTTCGAGGACAAGGAACTGCAAAAATAATAAGCGGAGCATATTAAAGATATGTGAGCATTGTTCTTTTGGCAGTGACGCAGTAATCGGACAGAATAGCAATTTTCCAAGGTAGCCATGAGTCTACTCGAGCGGGTATACTTCCTCCATCATCAATTAAGCCAAAATCGCTACCCGAACTCCCGCACCC
>CBFCWR010000060.1:0-11615 GCA_965601575.1 uncultured Desulfofustis sp.
TATGGAGAAGAGTCAGGAGCACTACAGAATACTGTTGGCAGATGATCATGTGCTGATTCGGCACGGTATCAGAATAATTCTTTCCCGCGATAAAAATTTGCTCATCGTCGGCGAGGTAAGCAACGGTGACGACCTCCAGGACCGGCTTACGCACACTGAAGTCGACCTGCTCATTCTAGATATCTCAATGCCCAAGGCCAGCGGCATCGAGCTCACTGAAATCCTGAAAAAGAGTTACCCGGATTTAAAAATTCTGGTGCTGACCATGCACAAGAATATCAGGTTTCTACGACGGGCCATCGCCGCCGGAGCGGATGGCTACCTGGTGAAAAGCGACACCGAGCAGGAAATCATTTCCGCCATTGGCAAGATCCGCCAGGGTAACACCTATATATCTCCCTGCCTGGAAAACGATTTCGCCGAAGAAATGCTCAACAGCTACCGAAACCCAACCTCGTCCAGGGCTTTCAAAGGATTGACCAAGAGGGAGAAACAGGTGCTCGAACTGGTGGTTGACGGCAAGACCTCAAAACAGATCGCCACCGAGCTGAGTTTAAGCCCCCGCACGGTCGATCATCACCGGGCCAGCCTGCTGAAAAAATTCGATATGAATAACAGTGTCGATCTGGTCAATTTTGCCATAAAAAACGGCTACGTCACCATTGAGGAGTAAAGAAGCGGTAACGCTGGTCAGCCGAACCGATTCCTGCCAGTCCTTTGTTCACCGATTTCAAGCGGGGTGATCGATACATCCCACTCTTGAATTAGGTAATTTTACCCATGCATAATTGCGTAATTTTCTCGATTGTATTTTGTCACTGATGGGTGTACTTCTGTGCCCTCACATTACCTGCATGCAGGGCTCTGAAGTGTGCCAGTAATTGCAAGTTCACACCTTCCAAACAGCTCATAGATGACTGGGCCCTTAGTCCAGTCGCCGCATGCCGCAGAAAAGTTTCCCTCAGGAAACGAGAGATCTTGTCTCAAGATCGAACCGGGCGAGAAGTAGTGCCACTGGCATGCCGTTACGTTCGAAAATTTTCTTTTGAGCTCGACGAAGCGCGGACAAATGGGTCGTTTAGGGATGGGAAAAATGGAATAGAACAGGATTGTTACATGAACAAAGCAGAATTGATCGAACAGATAGCAGAATCAACCGGAGTTACCAAAGTAACCGCCGGAAAAGCGCTTGACTCTGTGCTCGCCAATATGGGTAAAGCCATGGAACAGGGGGAGCGGGTGATCGTCTCCGGCTTCGGCTCTTTTCATGTGGCCGAAAGGGCCGAACAGAAAGGAAGAAACCCGCAAACCGGGGAGACTATTTCAATTCCCGCACACAACGTGGTAAAATTCAGACCGGGTAAAAAATTACGCACACTGGTTAAGAAAGGCTGAGGATCATCACTCTCGGACACCACTTCTCACCAGCTGGTACCAGAGCAGCACACCTGCTGCGATCATCAGGCAGCACAATATCTGGCCCATGGAGAAGGCGCCGATGAGGCCGATCTGGGCATCCGGTTCTCGGGTGAATTCGATAAAGAATCGCAGGATGCCGTAGCCAATGAAAAATAGAGCCAGCAGAGATCCGTGGGGCCACAGGCGATACCCCTGGTAAGGTCGGTGGCGCAGCGACCAGAGCAGGACAAAGAGCACCAGCCCCTCGAAAAAAGCTTCATAAAGCTGGGAGGGGTGACGGGGAAATGGTCCTCCGCCCGGAAACACCATTGCCCAGGGAAGCCCTGAGGGGCGCCCGAACAATTCGCCATTGATGAAGTTGCCCAGCCGGCCGAGTCCAAGGCCGATGGGAATGGTGACCATGTAGATATCGGCTGCCTTGAAGAAAGGTATCTTCTTTTTCCTGGCGTACCACCAGCCCCCGATCACAAGACCGATGGCTCCCCCGTGAAATGACATCCCGCCTGACCAGGTGGCGGCGATTTGCAGGGGATGGGAAAGGTAATAGGCGGGATTGTAAAACAGCACGTATCCCAGCCGGGCACCAATGATCATCGAAATGATCAAAGCGATATTGAAGTTTTCGAAATTCTCCTGCAGCTCTGGAAAAGAGCGCTGCTTGAGCTGGTAACGAACCAGCAGGTAAGAGGCGGCGAATCCGAGCACATACATCAGCCCGTACCAGCGCAGCTGCAGCGGACCAACATGAAGCAGGACGGGATCGATATCGGGGTAGGTGAGCATCGCTAGTGTTTTCCGGTCGCCGCCGGCGGCGCATTACTCCCCTGGGAGCGGTGCTTTCTGAGATGAATCTGGAGGATCGAAATAGCCGCCGGGGTTATCCCCGAGATCCTCGATGCCTGACCGAGCGACAGCGGCTTGACCCGGCTCAGTTTCTCAACCACTTCGTTGGACAGACCGGAAAGCGTCGAATAATCAAGTTCCGATGGAATTCTGGTCGATTCCAGCTTTTTGAAACGGCTGACCTGTTCAGTCTGCCGCTCGATGTAGCCCTTGTACTTCACCCGCAGCTGAATCTCTTCGCTGAAGCGTGATCTGTTCAATTCTTTCACACGTTGACGCTGCTCGCTGTTGCATAACTCGACCAGGTTGCCGATCTTCAACTCCGGGCGTCTGAGCAGATCGGCCAGGCTGGATTTCTGTTTCAGGCCGGTACTGCCTAATTGGTGCAGGGTCGCGTCCATATCGGCCGATGGCTTCAGCAGGGTCGTCTCGAGAATCTCGATACCACGCTCGATTTCTTGTTGCTTGGCGACAAAAAAATTGTACTGGGTGTGGGGCAACAGACCAATTCTATTTCCGATTTCGGAGAGTCTGGCGTCGGCATTGTCCTCTCGGAGCAGCAATCGGTACTCGGCTCGCGAGGTGAAGAGCCGATACGGTTCCTTGGTTCCCCTGGTGATAAGATCATCAATCAGTACGCCGATATAAGCCTCGGATCGGTCGATCACCAGCGGCTCAAGGCTGCGGCAGTACTGTACCGCATTGATGCCGCCGATAATTCCCTGGGCGGCCGCTTCCTCGTAGCCGGAAGTGCCGTTGATCTGGCCGGCCAGAAAGAGTCCTCTAATTTTTTTGGTTTCAAGCGACGGCAGCAGTTCCTGGGGGTCAACGTAGTCATATTCAATGGCATAACCGGACCTGACGATGACCGCCTTCTCCAGCCCCTTTATACTTCTGATCATGGCCACCTGGGTGGCCAGCGGTAGACTGGTGGGCAGACCATTGGGGTACACTTCGGTGGTCTCTATACCTTCGGGCTCGAGAAAAATCTGATGCCTGGGTTTTTCGGGAAAACGCATGACCTTGTCTTCTATCGAAGGGCAGTAGCGAGCTCCTACACCTTCAATGATCCCGGCGTACATGGGTGACTGGTCGATGGAACCTCGTATGATCTGGTGGGTGTTCTCGTTGGTATAGGTGATGTGACACGGAAACTGGGGCTGCCGGTACTCTCCCTCGTTGGTGAAGGAGAAAAATGCGGGGGGCTGATCGCTGTGCTGGGGTTCGAGTTCTGCGTAATCAATGGTATTGGCGTCGAGGCGTGGAACCGTGCCGGTCTTCATCCTGCCCACGGTAAATCCCTGTTCACGGAACCAGGTCGCCAGGCTCAGCGAGGGCGAATCGCCCATGCGGCCGGCAGGAAAGTTTTTCAGCCCGACATGAATGAGGCCGTTGAGAAAGGTGCCCGTGGCCACAACCACCGCTTTGACTTCAATTTCTTCATCCAGTGAAGTGCGCAAACCGATAATCCGGTTGTTCTTGACCATCAGGGAGTCGACGGTGGTCTGGCGAATGGTCAGGTTATCCTGGTGCTCCAGGATCTTCTTCATGCGCAGCCGGTAGAGCAGCCGGTCTGCCTGGGCCCGCGAAGACCTGACCGCCGGCCCCTTACTGGTGTTGAGACGGCGAAACTGGATGGATGTTTCATCGATATTTTTTGCCATCTCTCCGCCGAGCGCATCTATTTCCCGCACCAGATGGCCTTTGGCCAGTCCGCCAATGGCTGGGTTGCATGACATGGCCCCGATGGTGTCGAGATTGATCACACAGGCAAGTGTCTTGCAGCCCATCCGGGCGGCCGCGAGTGCTGCTTCGCAGCCGGCATGACCGGCTCCGATGACGGCAATATCGAACTTCTGTAATTCAGACATGTGGTAGGATCCCGGCTGGATCATCTGGTCGATGGCAGGTCTTCGACAGACCAGGACAGCAACGCCCAGCGCTGGGCATGGTCCCTCCTTACGATGAGATGATCGTCATCCTCTTTAACTATTCTGTTTTTTACATATTTTTCAAGCATCTGTCGTTCGTCGGGATGCAGATCCTTAAACATCCAGGCGTATCCCTCCACGGCCGCCTCAAGGCTGGCAAATTGCTGATCCTTGGTCAGCTCAATCCTGCTGATTCGAGGATGGATGCCAAGGTGGTAGAGCATATTTACGGTATAAATATAGTCGGGGCCGGAGTTGAATTCTCTGCCGAGGGCTGCAAAGGCGTTGGGATCAAATGGCGAAGGGGCGATACGCTCGGCCACATGGATGGTTCCGGTGGCGTAGCGCCCGAGTTTCTGCAGTGCTCCGGAGAGATCGGGAATATTCATCGATCTTGAACCAATCACCACATCATGGGGGACGACGCCGAAATCTGACCATTCATCTTCCCAACCGCAGTGCACCGTGTTGACGTTGTTGATTCCCTGGGCCGCAGCCTCTTTATTGAGCAGATCGAGCATCCCCTGTGAATAGTCTATGGCCGTCACCTGGCGAACCTGTTTAGCGATTGGCAGGGCCAGGGTTCCTGGCCCGCAGCCCACATCGAGGACGCTGAATTCAGGATTCAATTCAATCTGGTTGAGAAAAAGATCCACGTAAGGGGATTCTCTTGTTCTTCCGGCAAACGCTTTGGCTTTTTTGTCCCAATCCCCGGCATCTTTACTTTTCCACGATTTGGCGGAGCGGCTCTGCTGCCAGAGAAGCTGCCAGTCGATATCTTCGTAGACACTAATGAGCTGATTTTTTTTCATTTCTATCTAGACTTAGCTTCACGAGTTGAGACGGTCTGATATCTGATGGCCCAAAAAACTCATTACTTCCCCAGGCAGAACTGTTCGAAAATCACATCGAGCACGTCTTCAGTGGTAGTTTCTCCGACGATATCACCCAGATTGTCTAGACCTTCCAGCAGGTCGACCATGATCAGGTCATTATGCAGACCCTCTGCCAGTCCCTCAGCCACCCGGTTGAGCGCCAGCAGACCTTTCTCCAGGGCTGCTTTATGACGAAGGTTGGGGGTGCAGCCCTCCTCCTGCCACTGTTCACGGCCACTGGTAATACGACGAAAAACCTGCTCTTTAAGCTGCTCGAGTCCGGTCTGTTCACGGGCGGAGATTTCCACGGCCTCGGCAGTTATCTGCTGATGGGCCGAGTGCTCGAGACGTTGCTCCAGATCGCACTTGTTGATCACCGTGATCAACGGCTTGTGCTTAACTGTTTCAAAAAGAGAGACATCATCGTCGTCGATCGGCTCCGAGCCATCCACCAGAAAAAGCACGAGATCGGCCCGATTCAACGATTCTCTTGCCCGCCTGATACCGAGTTCTTCAACTTCCTCAACATTATCGCGAATACCAGCGGTATCAATGATACGGACGGGGATGCCGTGAATATCGATATATTCCTCAATGGTATCTCTGGTGGTGCCGGGTACCGAGGTTACCAGGGCCCGTTCCTCCTGCAGCAGTGTGTTGAGCAGGCTGGATTTGCCAACGTTGGGTCGACCGATGATCACGATCGCCACCCCCTCTCGAACAATTCGCCCGCTGTCCGCTTGAGTGATCAGTTTCTGGAGCGGGCTGAGAACCTCTTCCTCGAGTCTCTCACCCAGGGTCTGGTGATCAGCGATTTCGATTTCCTCCTCCGGAAAATCAATGGCAGTCTCGAGTAAAGCCCGAATTTCGACCAGTGAGGAGCGCAGCCGGTCAACCTCCTTGTAGAGGGAGCCGCTCATCTGTTCCAGGGCAAGGTCGACACCTTTTCTGGTGCGGGCCGAGAGTATATCGATCACTGCCTCGGCGCGGGTCAGATCGATGCGCCCATTGAGAAATGCGCGTTTGGTGAATTCTCCCGGTTCTGCCAGCTCTGCACCATGGGCAAGTATCAGTTCCAGCACCGATTGAAGAACAAGAAAACCGCCATGGCAGTGTATTTCAACGACATCCTCCCTGGTATATGTCTTGGGAGCCCGCATGTACACCACCAGTACTTCGTCGAGAAGCTTAGCCTGGGCCGGGTCGGTAATGGTGCCGTAGTAGAGGCGATGGGAGTCAAAGGGGCAGGGCGGATTGGCTGGCGTGAAGATGGTTTTCAGAATAGTGAGTGACGCACTGCCACTGATCCTGATCATGCCGATGCCACCCGCACCGGGCGGAGTCGATATCGCAGCAATGGTACGACTTTCGTGGGCCGGGGAACTCATCTCTGGTTCTCCATGGAACCGCAGGGCAAAACCCGCCCTGCGGCCACAATTGGGGAGTTACAGCTTATGGTTCAGGCAGGGAAGCGGTCAACTCTCCCTGACCGAGCCGCTGTCACTTTTCTTGCGGGATCTCGGGCGGCCGCGTTTCCGATTATTGTTTTTCCGCCCTTTGCCCGGCTTATAGATAAGCACCTTCTTGAACAATCCCTCACCAACGCTCCTGCTGCGTATATCGGGATCATCCTGAAGGGCGACATGAACCACCCGCCGTTCCGACGGGTTGAGCGAGGAAATCACCTGGGTTTTTCCGTCTTCCTTGACCAGTGCGGCGTACTCTATGGCACGCTCCTTCAGTTCCTGGAAGCGCTTCTCGCGGAAGTCGCCCACGTCGATGGTAAGCTGGATCCGTCCTGTGATCTTTTTCGATATGATTTTCCTGAGCAGGTACTGGAGACTGTCAAGCACACGCCCATCCTGGGAGGTCAGCACTTCCTGGTGGTCGTCGCTGACTTTACAGTGGGCGGTGCCGTCTTCTGCGTCGACCGTGACCGTTGACGGGCATCCCATCAATTCGAGTATGCTGGTCAATTCATCCCTGACGATTGCTATGGTAGCCTCGGACAATTCGGCTACAGGTCTGGCGGTGTCCCCATTATCATCCAATTCGCCATGCTCGGGAGACGGTTCGACTACCGGACCGGGGTGGGGAGCCGCTTCCGGCTCGGCTTCCGGTTCTTTGGCCTGCTTTTCTTTCGGGCTGCGGGATGGCTTTTTCTTACCTTTCTTTTTAGCGGGTGCAACCTGCTTATCGGGGCTCGGATCGAGCACTTCATCCTCGGCCGCCTGCATTTTGGCCCTGATGTGAGCCTTTTGACGAATCAGACCGAAAATACCCTTGGATCCGGTCTCGAGTACTTCAATGGTGAGATTTTCTTGGGCAACGCCAAATTCTTCACAGGCCTTCTTGATCGCCTCTGCTACGTCTTTTCCGTAGAAGTCTTTAGTTTCCAATGACATGTACTATCCCTGGTTGGTGTTATTTCACCATGGCTACTGTGCTGCTCGTCTGATCAGGTGGCGGCTGGTGCGGGTTTTTTCTGCCGGTTAATCAGATACTGTTGAAGGATTGAGAGCAGGTTGTTGATAAACCAGTAAAGAACCAGACCAGAGGCAAAATTAACGAACATGACGGTGAAAATCAGCGGTAGAAACATCATGATTCTTGCCTGGGTCGGATCTGCCGTGGTGGGGGTCATTTTCTGTTGCAGGAACATCGAGGCGCCCATCAGCAGTGTAAGAACCGGCAGACCTCCCAGGTAGGGAATGTCGAAGCCCAGATAGAGCCGGTCGGGCGCGGAAAGATCATTTATCCACAGTATGAACGGCGCATGGCGCAGCTCGATGGATTGCAGCAGTACCTTATAGAGCGCAAAGAACACTGGGATCTGCAGGATCATCGGCAGACAGCCTCCCAATGGATTGACCTTGTAGGTCTTGTAGAGATTCATCATCTCCGCATTCATCTTGGTCGGGTCGTCTTTATATTTCTCCTTGAGCTTCACCACCTTGGGCTGCAGTTTCTGCATATTCTTCATCGATTTCAGCCCTTTCTGGGTGATCGGCCAGAAGATCGCCTTGAGAATGATGGTGACCAGAATGATGGCAACCCCGTAGTTGTGGGCTACCGAGTAGAACCAGTTGAGCAGGTAGAGCATCGGCTTGGCGATTATGTCGAACCAGCCGAAATAGACTATTTTCCCGAGGTTGAAGCCAACTTCGTTGAGCAGGGTTAATTTTTTAGGCCCGTAAAAAAGATTGTAGTCATAAGAATTGGACGCCCCGGGCGGCAGAGTCTCGAGCGCAGCCTGCAGGTCGATGGTAACCAGCTCATCGTTGGCGTCCATGGTAATCGACTGGGAATTGTCTGTCGGAATGATGCCGGTCATGAAATAGGTTCCTTCATAGGCAACCCAGTCAAAGCTGCCTTGTACCGTCTGTGGACCGTCCTCAAATTCCTTGAGCTTAAATTGCTGGTGTCCGGCTTCGCCATACATCGAAGGGCCACGGAACAGCCAGTTGCTGGCTCTGGTGAGTTCACTGAAGGGCAAGTTGCTCTGGTGCAGAGCGGCGCCGCCCTGGAGTACCTGACCGCTCTTATTGACCACCGTGGTCTGATGTTCGATCAGGTAATTTGTCTGGTGGAAATGATAAGTTCGGATTACCTCGAGCCCACTGGAGCTCAGAGCCCTCATGGAGAGTGTTGCCTTGTTGGTGGTGGAGTCGAACTCTATGTCCGCGCTGTCAAAAGTGTAGAGCATGTTTCTGTCAACCACCGAGCCCCAGGAAAAGCTGAGTGGATACCCCTGGGTCTGATCGGTTTGGACAAGGTTGACGGCGGGAGAGTCTTCGGCTTTTTCCTGACGGAAATTTTTCAGCAGAAAACTGGTGATTACTCCGCCCTGCTCGCTAATTGTTGCCGTGTAGAGCTCATTATCTATTTCAATCTCTTGGGCCGGTCGTTGATCAGCAACCGGCGGAACCGCCGGGGCGCCAAGCTGGCTCTGGACCTGAGGTTGCGGGGCCGCGATCTGTGGCTGAGCTGGTTGCTGTTGCGGTTGAGGCTGCACGGTGGTCTGGTCGGGCTCGACCTGCTGCTGGGTGGGTCCAATGAAAAAGTATTGATAGCCCAGTAAAATAACAAACGAGATTAAGATAGCCAGAAAGGCTCTGTACATGTCCATGATGATCGCTGGATCCTTGTGTGCTGCCGTCAGGGAGTCTGGTTGAAGAGACCTCGGGGTCTCTCGCGTCGGCTAAACCGGGTCGTAACCGCCGCTGGAAAAGGGGTGACAGCGGAGTACACGCCACAAACCTTTACCAGTCCCCTTGATGGCACCGTACTTAGTGATTGCCTCTAGTGTGTAAGCAGAACAGGTTGGATAGAATCGACAGGCAGGAGGAAGCAGAGGAGAAAAGATATATTTGTATCCCCTGATCAGCCCTATGAGAATTCGGGCAGCCAGGTTTTTTCTATTATTGTACGCCATTTTACCGCGTTGGGGTGGATACGAGATTTATCACTGCTTCTGTTATCGAATCTGGGGAATTAAGCGAAAAATCTGGTCGCACAGTGACTACAATATCTGCATCGAGAGGATATTCCCCTCGGTTCAGCCGAAACGACTCTTTGAATATCCGTTTAATTCGGTTCCTGGTAACCGCTCCTTTCAACTGTCTGCTGATGCTAATTCCGATGCGGCTGTGTCCACGGTCGTTGGCGAGATAGATGATGGAGAAGCCTTTGCCGTGCAGCCGCGTGCCGTGCCTGTATACCGCTTCGAATTCAAAGTTCTTCCGCAACAAGCAATATTTCGGAAGACCAAACTGCCGCAATGAGATCAGGCGGAAAGTCGTTTGCGGCCCTTGGCTCTGCGGGCGTTAATGATGGCACGGCCGGCCTTGGTGCTCATCCGGGCACGAAAGCCATGGCCTCTTTTGCGTTTTATATTGCTTGGTTGAAACGTTCTCTTGCTCATTTTTACATCCTCTTGGGGTGTCCCTGTCAGCCGGAAGATATGGCGACACCGCATAAGGGCACTAACAAACGCCCTGATATCAATATGTTACATGGGTCCTTGAGGGGCTGGCACCATGCCGATAAATACTCAATTAGCAAAATATATTAATTAACCATAGATATCTTGCTGTGTCAAATTATTTCGCTGATTGGACCCCCGTCTCTGTTGAAGAAACAGGACCGCTGTGCTAGGCTGAGCGAGGCTCAGCACCGATTCATCCAGAAGGAGAGAGTATGCTGCTCGATGAGGCTCTAAATCTGATACTCAGCCATTCCAAACTTTCCAGTCGGAATTATATACCGCTGGCAGAGTGTTTCGGGCGTGTGTGCTGCCAAAACAATCAGGCCAACCATCCGCGTCCCGGATATGATCAATCGACCAGGGACGGCTACGCAGTGTGTGGACCGGGAAGAGCCTCCGACACAGAACATCAGACTTTTTCCGTCAAGGGCGAGATTCAGGCGGGACTCTGTCATGAGATGGCCATCGGACCCGGAGAGGCCTATCGCATCATGACCGGCGGGCTTTTGCCAACCGGTACGGAGCGAGTTGTTGCCCAGGAATACTGCCGGATTTCAGGGGCTGACCTGGTAATCGGAAATTCCACGCTGAACAGCTCGAATCTCAATATCAGAACCCGTGGCAGCGAGCATCCAGCCGGAGCCCAACTGGTGGACGCAGGTACCAGGTTGAATGAATCCCACCTGTCTTTGCTGGCTGCCGCCGGTAATCACATGGTTGAGGTGTTCGACCAGCCCAGAGTGGCGTTTTTCTGCAGTGGAAGCGAATTGGTCATGGACGAGGAGGAAATGAAAACCGGCCAGAAATATTCGTCCAACCACTTACTGCTGAAAAGTCTGATAACAAAATTCGGTGGTCGGGCCGAGGGATTGGGCGTGGTGGCCGATGAGCGGACGGCCATAAAAGAGTTGCTCGGGACCATCAAGAATTCCGATGCCGATATCGTGATCAGCACTGGTGGCGTCGGTCCGGGAAAATACGATCTGTTTGGGGAGCTGCTCCCTGAATTGGGAGCCCGGATACTTTATCGGTCGCTGCATATCAGGCCCGGCAGATCGACCCTGTTTGGCCTTCTCGGCGATAAACTCTATTTTGGCCTTCCTGGTCCCCCGACTGCGGTACGAGTTCTCTTTCACGAACTGCTCTGTCCCCTGATCAAGAAGATGCAGGGCATGAGATCTGTTGACAATCAACGGCTGGAAGGCTTTCTGGATCACCCCATTTCGCTCAAAACAGCACGAGTACTCTGTTTTAAAGAAGGAGTGTACCGGTTCGATGGGGGGCGGGTCATGGTCGGCTATCCTCGCGGTCGACAGACTCCGAATTGCTCAATAATGATGATGCCGGGCAAAGTTTCCTACCAGAAAGGCGACCGGATACCCCTCAGCATTGCCCAAACTGAATAAAGATTTTATCGAAGAATAGCAGCGGAAAATAGATGTTTAACTATCGAGGCAATGACAAAAAAAACGGTGGCTGACGACTGTCAGATTGTCGCCCCCACCGTTAATTATTATTAATAGAGCCTTTTGCAAAACTAAGATTTTCGTTCAAAATCAA
>CBFCWR010000061.1:0-11573 GCA_965601575.1 uncultured Desulfofustis sp.
ACTAGTGCGGTGACGGCGACAATTACAAAAAGCCTGGTGACGACCTTTTTCATCTCTGCTCCTCTTGCTATGATTGATCTTGGAATAAGTGGACTATGGGCCGGTTAGTTGCTTATTTCCCGGCTGTGGTTGGATCCAGTAGATGCCCCGCAACCGTTGCATCTATTCTAGCCTTATTGCAAGAGAGGTCAAGGATTTTGTGGCAACCCGGCAGGTTTCGTGAAAAACGGAAATGAGTCGAGAATAGTTAATTAATACAATGATATAATTTATACCATATGTACCATGAAGGTAGTCAAATATGAATTTTGTTTCAACCTGCGCGGCCGGTCTTGAGGATCTGGTTACTGATGAATTGACCAGTTTCGGCGCTGAGATTTCCAGCTCGAGAAAGGGCGAGATCCGTTGGTCTGCGACACTCGAGGCCGGGTATCGGACGTGCCTGTGGTCCCGCTTTTCTTCGCGTCTGATCCTGGTGCTTTCAGAGTTCACCATTGACACCACCGACGATCTATATGAGGCGACCACCACCATAACCTGGGAGGACCACCTCTCGGTAGACGACAGTTTCGCGGTTGATTGCGTGAGTACTGCAAGCGGCCCGCTTACCAACAGCATGTATGGCGCTCTGAGGATCAAGGATGGCATAGTCGACCGTTTCCGGGAGCGGCACAGCACCAGGCCCAGTGTGCAGACGCAGCGCCCGAATGTCAGGGTCTACCTGCAGGTTCATGGAACACGTGCGCTGCTCGGCCTGGATCTGTCCGGGGAAGGGTTACATAGGCGAGGATACCGGTTGGATTCCGGGCCTGCCCCGTTAAAAGAAAACCTTGCCGCGGCGATAATGGCATTGAGCGGTTGGGATGGTAAATTTCCTCTGATCGATCCCATGTGCGGTTCGGCGACGTTGCTCATCGAGGCGGCTCTGATGAAGGCCGACTCGGCGCCGGGGTTGGGCAGGAGCTACTTTGGTTTATTCGGCTGGCGAGGTCATCAGAAGAGTGTGTGGGATGAGCTGGTGGCCGAGGCCCTGGATCGTGAGGCCTCTGCACGGGAACAGAAATGGCCGCCGTTGATCGGCTATGATGGTAACCGTTCAGCGATTCGTGCGGCCCGAAAAAATATTGCTCAGGCCGGATTTGCAGACCGAATCCTCGTTGCCCCTCAGGAATTGCACCACTTGAAGAACAACTTTGGGCAAGCCGGTTACCTGGTCTGCAACCCGCCCTATGGAGAACGTTTATCAGACTCGCAATCGGTGAAACACCTTTACCGTCATATGGGGGATCTTTTCCAGGACCAGTTTCCGGGCTGGAAGATGGCTCTTTTTACCGCAGCGCCCGACTATGCGGACCGTTTCAAACTTCACCTGGACAAGAGTGTAAAAATTTTCAATGGGCCTCTTGTCTGCAGGCTGTTCAGCGGATCTCCCAGGGCGGCATCAGTCCCAGCGGCACTTAGAGAGTGGCAGATCAGCAAAGCGGTTGATCAAGATTCGGCCACCGAACTGGGCAATCGGCTGAAAAAAAACCATCGCAAATTTCACCCCTGGGCCTGCGACAAAAAACTTGACTGGTACCGGCTCTACGATCGTGATCTTCCTCAGTTCAATGTAACCATTGATGTGACGCCCCCTCGTCTGCACATCAGGGAGTTTCCGCTGCCGCCCGGAAAGGACCCGCGTAGCGCGGAAGAACGGTTCAGGGAGGTGACTCAAACGGTCAGGAATCTGTTCGCAGTCAGTCGCGACCAGGTGATGGTCCACCGCCGTGTCTCATCGCGGAAGGGTCAGAAAAATAGAACCTACCGGAGTAAACAAACGGAGATACGAGAAGGAAAAGCACTATTTCTGCTTGGGGGTGAGTCGGATCCGGAAACGGCGTTTTTCCCGGACCAGAGATTTGTCAGGAACTATCTCGGTCAGGTGGTCGACCGGGGTAATTTCCTCTCCATTTTCGATACCAGCGGAGGATCGGCCATCAGTGTTGCGCTTGAAGGGGCAATAAAAACAACTACCCTTGGGGTTGGCGCCAGCAACGTGGAGTTACTGGTGAACAATTTCAGCCGCAACGGCCTCCATCCGGATAATCACAAAGCTGTTACCGATTCTGTGATGAACTGGTTGAAGAGGGGGCGTCGGCAATTCGACCTGATATATATCTGTTTTCGTAAAAAACAGTACCGACAGACCAATTCATCAGTCTTCAAGGTCGGATCGGACCACCGTTTTCTGATTGACAGGTCCATTGCCAGCCTGAGCGAAAGCGGCCGCCTGGTTGTCTCATCGCTGCTCCCCAATTTTGAACTCGACCCCGCGGTGATGGATGCCTACCGCTGCCGCAATATGAGTAAAAAATTAGTATCTCCCGACGTAACGCGGGGGGCCAGAAACTTCAGATGCTGGGAAATCTCCAGGTGAGAGCTGGCTGAATCGAGTTCTTCGTGCTATAATCCCCGTCCTTGAGTCTCCTCGTTTCGTTCTCGCCCGGTATGCTGAAGACTCAATGAAATGGGCTACACTATGTTATTTCTAAAAATTATGGATCAGTTTCTATCATCTATTCTCAGCTGCTTATACAGCTAACGCTCCGATATCATTTCCCATGCCGTCCTTCAACAACGTCTGCCTGCACACTTTCAGCTACGAGCTGCCGCCCCGAACACTGAGTTCCGAGGCTATCGAAAAACAGCTGGCGCCGGTCTACGAGCGCCTTAAACTGCCGGTCGGCAGGCTGGAGATGATGAGCGGGATACGGGAGCGTCGACTCTGGGAGCCGGGAACCAAACCCAGTCAGGCCGCCTCAAAGGCAGGGCAGGCGACCATCGAAAAAGCGGGGATCGATCCCGCCGAGATTCAGTGCCTGCTTTTCACTTCAGTGTCCAGAGACATGATGGAACCGGCAACGGCCTCATTCGTGCATCACAGCCTGGGCCTGTCGCCGGGCTGTCTGGTGCTCGATATCTCCAATGCCTGCCTGGGCTTTTTAGACGGCATGATTCTGCTGGGCAGCATGATAGAGCAAGGCCAGGTCGATAACGGTCTGGTGGTCTCCGGGGAAACGGCAGAGGAGCTTATCGAATCGACTATCCAAACGCTGCTCAGTGATACCTCACTGACTCGAAAAACGATCAAGCCGGCCTTTGCTTCTCTCACCATCGGGTCCGGTTCTGTGGGGCTCTACATGTGCCGCCACTCTGAAGAAACCGTGGAAAAGCCCCGTATGATCCACTCTTCCTGGCTGGCAAACACCGATTTTTCTGACCTTTGCCTGGGGGGACAATCGGCACCGGAAACCACCCTGATGGCGACTGATTCCGAAGAGCTCCTGATCCAGGGCATTGAAACGGCAAAAAGAACCTGGGAGCAATTTTCCTACACCAGTGGCTGGGATGATGAAAAGATCGATTGTTATTGCTGCCACCAGGTTGGTTCGGCACACGCCAGACTGCTGTTCGAGCGGCTGAATCTCAGCGTTGAAAAGAATTTCGAGACCTTGCCATTTCTCGGCAATGTCGGTTCGGTGTCAGCGCCTGTTACCATGGCCATGGCCATCGAAGACGAACGTTTTACCCCTGGAATGAACGGAGCCATGCTGGGAATCGGCAGTGGCATTAACTGCCTGATGCTTGGCGTTGGCTGGTAGGTGATCATGGGTTCGAAACAGATTCCCCAGGAATACGGTCCCCGCTTATTGAAACTGGTGCGCGATACCATAGGCCAGCAACTGGGAGTGGTTGACAGGGTGGACCAGACGGGACTGGAGGATGAACCACTGAGCCAAGAGTTGGCGACCTTTGTGACCCTTAAACTCGAAGGCAGGCTGCGGGGCTGTATCGGCAATCTTGAACCCGCGGGACCGCTGCTCGGAACACTTGCTCAAAATGGCCGCCACGCGGCGTTCAACGATCACCGTTTCTCACCGCTGAGTGTCGAAGAGTTTGAACGGATGCAGATCGATATCTCTATTCTGAGCGAACCCGTTCCACTCGAGTATGCAGATGGAGAAGAGCTACTCTCCACACTGCGCCGAGACATAGATGGGGTGATCTTGGAGAAGGGCAAAGCCAGGGCAACATTTCTCCCCCAGGTCTGGCAGCAGCTCCCCGAGCCCAAACAGTTCATGGAGCATCTCTGCCGAAAAGCAGGTCTGTCGCCGAGCGCCTGGCGGGACAGGGATATTAAAATATATTTGTACCAGGTTCAGAGTTTTAAAGAGGAAACACATGCGGTTGATTATCCCCCCCAGGCTGGCTGAAGAACTCAGGATTCTCTACGATGATATGGAGAAGGCCTACGATCGCGTGGCCCGGCAGCTGGGTCACACCTGCGACGGCTGCCCGGACAATTGTTGTGATTCATACTTTCTGCATCACACCTACATCGAGTGGGCCTATCTCTGGCAGGGACTCTCTTTCTTGCCCGAAGATCGCCGCGGGGTGCTGATCGCAAGAGCAAAATCATATGAAATCGAGGCCCAGAAACTGATCGCCATGGGAGAAAGGCCCAGGCTCATGTGTCCGCTCAACGATGACGGTCGCTGTTCGCTCTATGCGCACCGGCTGATGGTCTGCCGCACCCATGGAGTACCGGCCTCGATGACCCGTCCAGACGGCAAACAGCTCACATTTCCTGGCTGTTTCAGGTGCCAGGAACTGGTTCAGGACAAGGGACTCGCTGAACGAGAACTACCTCTGATGGAGCGCACCGAACTGCTCAAACGTCTCGTTCTGTTGGAACAGGAATTTCTCCTGGGGAAAAGACACATTGCCCCCAAGGTAAAGCGAACCATCAGCGCCATGATAATAATGGGTCCGCCCGAGCTGCCCCACTGTTCAGATCGTACCAGCACATGTTGAACATCTATTCATTATAAGCGAGAGGAGCCTGCGGTGAAGCTGAAAGTCACGGGAAAACAGCCCAATTCCAAATATTGCTTCGTCTGCGGGCTGGAAAATGAGTTTGGCCTGAAAAGTAAATTTTATGAGATGGAAAACGGCGAACTGATCGCCACATTCATTCCCGCCGAAGAACATCAGAGCTATCCTGGCCGGCTGCACGGAGGGGTTTCGGCTGCCATCCTCGATGAGGCAATCGGCCGATTAACAATCAATCATAAAGGGTCTGGATTG
Organism: uncultured Desulfofustis sp.; assembly: GCA_965601575.1. Classification (GTDB taxonomy): domain Bacteria; phylum Desulfobacterota; class Desulfobulbia; order Desulfobulbales; family Desulfocapsaceae; genus JABDQA01. Next base: position 5,131 of record CBFCWR010000061.1, read on the forward strand.
TGGGGAGTTACCCTGGAATTCTCGATGAAATTCAGAAAGCCGGTGCCGCTGGACAAAGAGGTGCTGGTCAGGGCCAGGATAACCTCGGAGAACAAAAGAACCTTCGAGGGCACTGCCGAAATAGTCCTGGCTGACGGGACGGTGGCCGTCGAAGGAAAAGGACGTTATCTGAAAATGTCCATCTCAGCCATCACTGAAGACGATTTCGAGGATGAACAGTGGCAGGTTGTGGACGAAGAGGACGATCCCGCCGAATTGGAACTGCCCTGAAATACCAGTCAAAGAATCGAAAGGATAAACTCGGCTGCCTGGTCGGCCCCGTTGACCGGCAAAGGGGCGCGTTCCCGCGTTGCCATTTTGCCAAGATCGCCGAGCCAGTTGCCGCTGAAAAAGTAGTTTTCATCGATAACCGTCCCGTTCATCTCCTCGCTCACGTAGCGTTCTATCACCCTCGATTCGGCGAAGTCTTCCCGGGTGACGCAGCAGACAGGTGTTGCGGTCTGCTGGCATTCGGCAATAGTTGAATAGCCGCTTTTACAGATCAGCAGGTCAGCAGCATTGATGAGGTCGGGATGATACAGTGCTGAGTTGGTACCGATCAGTCCGATGTTATCCTCGAGAAGTCCGTCCCTGCTCTGGCCGGCGACCAGGAAAAGGTATTCCTGATGTTTCTGCATCTCGGCCCAAAACGCCATCTCAAGCGCAACTCCACCCATGGAAATAAGCACGATTTTACGCTCCCCGGCAGTGACCTCGGCCCTGATTTCGTCGGGCGGCGTTATCCATCTTCGAGCCAAGGGGGCGCAGTTCAGATCGCAGGCAATGCGGGTGCAGACCGGCTCGGTCTGAATTCTGAAATCAGCTTTGCCATACGATTCTGCTAACAGCTCGATGTAGGGCTCGAGTCCGGAGTCCTGACCCATCTGGGAATAAATCCAGTCCCAGGTAAAATTTTCGATCAGCAGGGTGGGAATAGTAACAACTTTTCCCACCTCTATTCCCAAGCAGCTGATATCGCAGACGATCAGCTGACATGAACGGCACAGTTCAGCCGCGCGGTTGATGAGCGATGGGGCAAACGGCAGAAGCTCCGCCAACTTTGCCTGGGTTTGCACTCGATCCTCGGTGAACGCATCACGCTGGACCAGACCAACGTCGGTGCTCAAGGGGTGGTATGAATGATCGATTCCCGAACTTTGAAACAACGACGGCGGGACAGTGGTAAACAGGTTGGCCGTGAGCCCGGGTATGCGGTTCTGCAATGCCTGAAGCAGGGCTATGGTCCTGGTGGCGTGACCGAAACCGTGGGGTGAAACAAAGCAGGCCAGTTCGAGATTCATTGCGTTCAGGCGGCGCAAGTTACAGCCGATCTGGTTGATTTTATGTAGTATTGTGAATCGTGGAGGTTCAATGCAGATCTTTACCGGTGGTACTCATTGCCATCTTGCAGTTGCGCACGCCCCGCAGAGAGCGGAGCCGGTCGGCAAGCTCATTGATAGATCCGGCCTTGCCTTTTACGATCACCACTTCGAGGCAATTGTGATGATCCATATGGATATGGGTGGCCGAGACAATCTGGTGATGATACTCATGCTGAATCTCGGTTACCTTTTCCTGAAGCTTGGATTGATGGTGATCGTATACCATGGAAATGACGCCGATCACGTCTTTGTCGGCCTGCCATTCCTCCTCGACGAAGGCGGAGCGGATCAGATCCCTGATCGCCTCGGAGCGATTCACATATTTTCGCTGTGTGATGGCATTGTCGAAGTGTTCGAGCAGTTTTTCATCCAGGGAAATGGTAAAACGTTTTAGCATGATTTTTCCTGTTCGCTTCTGAGATAGATGAAACGGTGTGGCGATCGTTTCAGGATGGAAGCTAGGTTAGCGTGGTGATGTGTGCCCGTCAATACTTTTGGACCGCCGCAACCGTTCCATTTGCTGTTCAATGCGCAAATACAAGGGGTGACGATGATCGAACGCACCGAAATTGAAGTCATAGGATATGTGAGCTCCTGTTTTACAGAAAAATTTGGTACACCCCGACAGAGTGGCCTGGTTCCGTCGGCGGAGGCGCGGCTGAGACTGATTGAACCCTTCAATCGTGCGGAGATGGTACGGGGGCTCGAAGATTTCAGTCATATCTGGGTCCATTTTCTCTTCCATCAGACCGAAACCGACGGCTGGAAAACAACGGTGCGCCCGCCGCGTTTGGGAGGCCATGAACGTATTGGCGTCTGGGCCACCAGAAGCCCGCATCGGCCTAACTTCATGGGGCTCAGCGTGGTCAGACTCAAGGGTATCGACCTTTCCAAAGGGGTGGAATTGGTAATTGGCGGCGTGGATATTCTGGATGGTACCCCGGTACTCGACATCAAACCATATCTGCCGTCAAGCGACAGTATCGAGGAGGCCACAGAAGGCTGGGCGGTAGAGGAATTTGCGCCTCTCCTGGTGGATTTTCTACCGGCGGCGGCAACGTTCTGCGCCGAATACGAGGCCGGTACGGGAGTTCCCCTGCACCAGCTCATCAGTGAGATTCTCAGAGAGGACCCCCGGCCCGCCTCGCAGAGAGAAAAAAAAGATACGTACGGCACGCGGCTCTATGATGTCAACGTGCGTTGGCATGTCAGTGGCGCTGCCTGCCAGGTTCTAAGCTGCGAGAAGCTTGCCTGAGCGGTTTATTCCGGTTGTAAAATGGTGTGTACCCGGCCACCGACCAAAAACTGTCCGGTGACGATATCGTACCTGAGGCTGGAGCCTTTTATCTCGGCGCCTTCGGCGACCATACGGGTGGGAACGGGGGAATCGATAATCCGCTTATCGTCGAAATAGTGGAGTAAATCGGTGAACAATTGCTGTTTTTGAGAATCCCGGCTGACGACCACATTTTTGTTTAAAATCAAATGCTTAGTCTGAGTATTGTAGATCCCTGAGTCGGCCTTGATATTGACCATATCGCCCTGATCGTCAAAGAGATCAGAATCGATGTCCACCAGTACGAACTCGTCCGGTTTGTCGCTGGTATAGGCCTGCCTGGCTCGTATTTCTGCTGTCTTCTCGCCCGCTTGATTCTGGGTAATGAGCACTTTCTGCATGACGAAGTCGTGCTCTTTTTCGGTGCCCGCAGCGACATCGCTTTCTTCCAACCCCCGGGGGGCGAGAAAAGATGAGATCGGCAGCTGCCAGACGGGAAAGGTGACGATCATCAGGACTGGGATCAGCCAGACCAGGTTGCGGCGATTGAGCCTCATCATAAGAATTGCTGCACCAGTTGATCATACAGACCCTTGGCCTGGACGATAAGATCACAGGTCTCCCTGACCGCACCACCGCCGCCCGGATGGCGGCTGATGAAGTGGCATACCTCTTTGACGCTCTCCACCGCATCGGCAGGGCAGGCTGCCAGCCCAACCCTGGTTAACAGGCTGAGATCAATAAGATCATCGCCCATATAGCAGACCTGATAGGGTTTGAGACCAGTTTCAGCAAGGATTGATTTGAGTTCCTCCAGTTTGTTGCGGGCTCCCTGCCTGATATGGTCCATACCCAGTTCTTCAGCGCGTCTGGCAACCAGACGCGACTGCCGGGCGGTGATTATTCCGGTCAACACTTCGGACTTCTGCACAAGCCTGATGCCGAGGCCATCCTTGGTATTGAACGTTTTGGATTCGATCCCCTCATCTGAGTAATAGAGTCTGCCATCGGTGAGCACGCCGTCCACATCGAGGAGCAGCAGACGAATTGGTTCGGCTTTGGCCAGCAACACGCGTTCCTCTTCCGTGGGGACACGTTTTTTTTCACGGGCTCGGCGGCGATAGCCTTCGAGGATGTCGCAGTCCGAGGGATGCGCCCCAGCGCTGCCGCAGTTTCTGACATCATCGGTCATAACAGCTCGTTAATGAGAAGAGAGGGCGTGGTGGATTGAGACGAGCTGGCCGAGCAGGGATTCTACTTCGCCCAGACGGATCGAATTGGGCCCGTCACACAAGGCCTTGTCGGGATTTGGATGCACTTCCATGAATATCCCGTCGATCCCGGCTCCGGCTGCGGCCCGGGACAGTGGTGCGATGAACTCACGCTGTCCCCCCGAAGAATCTCCCGCCCCCCCGGGGAGCTGAACGGAGTGGGTGGCATCGTAGATTACGGGACAGTCAAAGGAGCGCATCACCGGCAGTGAACGCATGTCGACCACTAAATTGTTGTAGCCGAAGCTGGCGCCGCGCTCGACCAGCATGACCTGACTGGTGCCGCCGGTGCGTATTTTATCGACCCCGTTTTTAATTTCCCAGGGGGAGACAAATTGTCCTTTCTTGAGATTGATCGGTTTGCCGGTTGCCGAAGCGGCGGTCAACAGATCGGTCTGTCGGCACAGGAAGGCAGGGATCTGGATGATATCGAGAACCTCAGCCGCCGGCCGGGCCTGAGCCGCTTCGTGAATGTCGGAAACCACCGGTACCCCAACTTCCTGGCGAATCCGTGCCAGTGCAGCCAGGCCACGTTCGAGCCCCGGACCCCTGTAGGAGGAAATCGAGGTTCGATTGGCCTTGTCGAAGGAAGCTTTGAAAACGTAGGAGAGGCCAAGGCGCTCGCAGATTCCTCGCATGGTGGAAGCCACCTCCACCCCCAGCTCCTCCGACTCCAGCACGCAGGGCCCGGCAATGAGCAGCAGAGGACGGTGGGAACCAACCTCTATGGTCGAACCGTCAGGGCAGTTTACCGATACGGGGGTAACCTTCATTAATTCTTAGTACTGTAAATGAGCGCAGCCTTGATGAAATCCCGGAACAGGGGATGTGGTCTCATCGGCTTTGATTTGAACTCCGGGTGAAACTGGCAGCCCAGAAACCAGGGATGATCTTCGATTTCGACAATTTCCACCAGGTTGTTGTCGGGTGAGGTCCCCGACACCCTCAGTCCGCCTTTTTCGAGGCGTTCACGGTAGTCGTTGTTGTATTCGTAGCGGTGACGATGGCGTTCCGAAATTTCATCGGTGCGGTAGGCATCTGCAGCCAGGGTCCCGGGTTCGAGTACGCAGGGGTAGGCGCCGAGGCGCAGGGTGCCGCCCATGTCGGAATTCTCGTCGCGCACCTGTACCACATTATTGCGATAGTCAAACCATTCCTTGCACAGATAAATAACCGGGTCCGGAGTCAGAGGATCCAACTCGGAGCTGTGGGCGGTCTCGATTCCCAGCACTGACCGGCTGTATTCCACAACGGCGAGCTGCATGCCGAGACAGATCCCGAAGTAGGGGATCATGTTTTCCCTGGCATACTTGATTGCCTTGATTTTACCTTCTGCACCGCGCTTGCCGAAGCCGCCGGGCACCAGGATGCCGTCGCATCCCTCAAGAAGCTCAGCCGGGTCATTTTCCTCGAGTTCCTCGGCGCTGAGGTACTTGAGCTGAACCTTGGCCTCATTGGCGATACCGCCGTGGATGAGGGCCTCGTGAAGACTTTTGTAGGATTCGGTCAAGTCAACATATTTGCCAGTGATGGCGATGGTGACCGTGTGTTGGGGATTCTTCAAATTGTGAACCAGTTTTTCCCATGGTTCGATGTTGGGTTTTCCGGTCCAGACGTTGAGAAGTTCAAGAATCTTGGTATCGAGGCCTTCCTCGTGAAAATGGAGCGGGACCTCGTAAATAGTGTCCACGTCGAGGGCAGTGATGACCGCGTCCACCGGGACGTTGCAGAACAGCGCTATTTTGGCCTTGAGATCCTGGGTCAGCGGCACCTCCGTTCGGCAGACCAGGATGTCGGGCTGGATGCCGTCGGCCCGCAGTTCCTTGACCGAATGTTGGGTGGGTTTGGTCTTCACCTCACCAGCGGCCTTGATATAGGGAACCAGGGTGAGATGGATGAACAGCGAATATTCCTTACCCAGGTCCCCGCGCAGCTGTCGGATGGCCTCGACGAAGGGTAATCCTTCGATATCTCCGATGGTGCCGCCGATCTCGATGATGGCAATATCGACGCTGCCGTCGAGCTGCAGCACGGCAGCTTTTATTTCATCGGTAATATGGGGGATCACCTGGACTGTACCGCCCAGGTATTCGCCCCTGCGTTCCTTTGTTATGACCGAATAGTAAATTCTTCCCGAGGTGTAGTTGTTGACCTGGGCCATCACCGCATCGGTGTAGCGCTCGTAATGCCCCATGTCCAAGTCGGTCTCGGCGCCGTCGTCGGTCACGAACACTTCGCCGTGCTGAAACGGGTTCATGGTACCGGGATCGACGTTAATGTAGGGGTCGAGCTTCTGGAAAGTGACGCTGAGCCCCCGACTCTCCAGCAGCGCCCCTATCGAAGCCGAGGCGAGGCCCTTGCCCAACGAGGAAAGAACTCCGCCGGTGACGAAGATAAATTTTGTCCGCTTGGTGTTGTTCGCTGGTTTCTGCATATGGGGGCCCCTCGAGGAAAGTTGTTGTCGGGTCTTTTATA
>CBFCWR010000062.1:0-11548 GCA_965601575.1 uncultured Desulfofustis sp.
CCTTTTCAGCGTGCCGCATGCGGTCAGCCAATACGGCCGGAATAGCTGCCCCGCCAAAGAGCATCATTCCCAGCGCTTCGGTTATACAGGCCATGGTACTGGCAGTACCCATCACTCCGCAGGTGCCGTGGCTTGGCACCAGGTTATCGGTGATTTCATCAATGGCCGTGCGGTCGACGGCACCGGATCGGTAATCGGCCCAGAAGCGTCTGCAGTCGGTGCAGGCCCCGATACGTTCACCGCGATAGCTGCCTGAAAGCATCGGCCCGGTAACTACCGATATTGCGGGTATATCTGCACTGGCAGCGGCCATGAGCTGGGCCGGAACAGTCTTGTCGCAGCCACCGATAAGCACAACGCCATCCATGGGTTGCGCCTTGATCATTTCCTCGGTATCCATGGCCATCAGGTTTCGCAGGAACATCGAGGTGGGAGAGGCGAACGATTCATGCAGAGATATGGTGGGAAACTCCATCGGCAGACCGCCGGCCAGCATGATCCCTCGTTTGGTTGCTTCGATCAGCTCGGGAACGGTCCCATGACAGGGATTGTAGCCGCTGTATGTGTTTACTATACCAATGATGGTTCGGTCCAGCGCCTCGTCGCTGTACCCCATGGCTTTTATGAAGGCCCTGCGGAGGTAAAGAGAAAATTCGGCGTCACCATAATTGGTGAGATGGCGTTTCATGCCTTTCGGTGTAGACCCCATAACTGGCCCCTCTCACATATGGAAGTTTCTGGCAGGCTGTCGGGCATGTGACAGGTTTAATCACTAGCCCAAAAAGCGGGAACTGGCCTCGTATCCTGCCACAATAGTCTGCTATATTCAAGCGTTCTGCTGTGATCCACTAGAAAGATGGTCAATCTCAGCATTTCTAAATGTGCAGTTGCTTAGTATGGTGAGTCCTTCGCTGAACATAAAGTGGTTTAGAAGTCGGCGGTTATGTACATCCAAGCTGCACAACACCGAACTTTGTTCATTCAGAATCGAAATGGCTGAGTCACATTCTCTACATGGATTTCTAACTACGCCATTCAGGTCGTTTTTCAGGCTCTGGGTCCCCGTGCTCTTTTCCCTCATCGCCGAGCCGCTCACCGGATTGGTTGATACCGGGTTTGTCAGCCGGCTTGGAGCTGAAGAACTTGCCGCCCTTGGTGTGGGCACGGTAGTGCTCACTGGTGGTCTCTGGTTATTCAATTTTCTGAGTGTGGGAAGCCAGACAGAAGTGTCCCAGGCCTCAGGTCAAAATGACCTTGAAAGGGGCAGGCGGATCGGCAGTCTGGCTCTTGTGGTTGGCCTTGTGGTGGGTTGTACCGCCTCTGTCCTGGTCTTCATTGGAGCACCGCTTTTGTCAGAGTTGATGGGGGCGGCAGGACTGGTCCAGGACCATGCGGTGCGCTATATCCGCATAAGATCGCTGGGAGGACCCGCGGTACTTTTTGCCATGGTCTCGTTTGGTATACTCTATGGTCTGGCCGATATGCGCACTCCCCTGCTGGTGGCCCTGGGGGTCAACGGTCTGAATATAGTGCTTGACGCACTGCTCATCTTTGGAGTCGGGCCTTTCCCGCCCCTGGGGATAGGCGGGGCAGCCCTGGCCAGTTCTTTGAGCCAATGGGTGGGAGCCTGCTGGTGCGCAGTGGTTGTGCATAGGAAAATAGGATTCACAGTGCGCATCGACGTGGCGGATATCATAAAGCTGCTGTCGATAGGCCGTGATATGTTCATCCGCACCGGGATGCTGATTATTTTTCTGCTGCTGGCCACCAGGTCAGCCACCCGGCTTGGGTCCGAGGCAGGGGCGGCACATCAGGCCATCCGACAGGTCTGGACATTCACCGCGCTGTTTCTCGATGCAGCTGCAATCACAGCCCAGAGCGTGGTTGGCTATTATTATGGCTCGGGACGCCGGGTCCAGGCCACTAAAGTGGCTGGTCTGGTTTGCCGTTGGAGCCTGATGATCGGCTTCGGGCTGCTGGTCCTCATGCTCATCGGTACCAGGCCTGTTGCGGCCCTGCTTGTGCCTGCCTCGGCTGTGGCGCAATTTGGGCCCGCCTGGACCGTGGCGGCTCTCTTTCAACCACTCGCAGCCCTGGCTTTTGTAACCGATGGAATCCATTGGGGTACGGGAGATTTTGGCTATTTGCGAAATGCGGTATGCACGGCGACTGTGACGGCAGGGGCAGTGCTTTTGATTACCGAGACGGTGGGTGTGATCAGTTTGGATTTCATCTGGTGGTGTACCGGTTTTTGGATTGTGGTGAGGGCTGGTCTGGGAATGGCAAGAATCTGGCCGGGATCCAGAACGGGCCCTCTAGGTGGCAGGTGAGCCCAGTTATTGTGCTGGGTGAGTTACGATGTGTGCGCTATAGTTTGCCAGAAAGCAACTTTTACAAGCAAAGAGAGAGACGAAATGATCAGAGAAAACGTGATAAAAAGGCGGCTTCAGGAAGGGAGCAATATCATACCCATGTGGTCTCAATCGGGCAGTGCGACCATTGTCGAGGCGGCAGTTCATGCCGGCTGGGAGTGTATCCTGATTGACAACGAACATGGATTTGCCGGATTGGAGACTACCATTCATCTGATTCGGGCGGTGGAGAGCGCCGGCGGCCACGCCGCTCTTCGGGTGCCCTGGAACGACCCGGTCTATTTGAAACGAATCCTCGACATTGGCGTGCAGGTCCTGATGATTCCGATGATCGCCAACAGGGAGCAGGCGGAAGCCGCCGTGTCCGCCTGTAAATATCCGCCGCGGGGCTGGCGGGGTAATGCCCATGCCGTGGTTCGCGCATCCGGCTACGGTGCCGATCCCGATTACGGTAAGAAGGCAAACGATGAGGTTCTGCTCATAGCTCAGATCGAACAGCGTGAAGCGCTTGACAACATCGAAGAGATCGCCGCCGTTGACGGGATCGATATGCTTTTCATCGGCCCCAACGATCTGGCTGGATCAATGGGAAACTTTGAGGATCTTGGCAATCCCGAGGTGCACCGCGCCATCGAAGAGGCAGAGACGCGCATTCTGGCTTCAGGAAAACTGCTGGGCGGGTTCCCGCTCCCAGGCAAATCGAACCAGGAGATGGAGGAGAGGGGATATCGTTTTGTGGCCCGCCATTGTGATATATATTTGTTCAGAAATGCCGCAGCAGAAGCAGCGAATAGATAGCCCCATAAGTCCAAACCGTCCCCGCAGGCTGTGTTTCTCGACGTGGTCGCTGCCCACAGCCTCCGCCGGCTCCCCGCGCGTACCGGATCTGGCGGGGCGTCTTAAGCTTATGCCGCTGCGTATGATGAACAAAACTGGCTGAAGAGTCGCATCAAACGGAACAGGCAAGGGACACGATGAGATAATGTCCCCGTTGTGCGGTGCTACCCCTTTTTAGGAGACTGATCAAGGTACCACTGCATCGGGTCGAGCAGTTCGAACCCTTGGGCGAGCAGTTTCTTTTTGATCGACATGACATTGTTGGTCAATAAGTAGGGAAAGATAGCTCGCTTCTCCGTATCCCAGTCACGGGCCACGAGCACCGATCCCAAGGAGACATTTTCCTCAGCAGCGATATCGACGATCTTTTTAAGCTGTCCCGGACGTTCGTCCACCAGGATGCAGAGCAGGGTTCCGGGCTCCTCGATCCCCATGATGTTGACAAAGGCACGGAGCAGGTCACGGGTCGACATGATACCCTTCAGCCGGCCGTTCTCGTCGATCACCGGCAAAGCTCCCACCTTCTTCTTACCGATAATCAGCAGGGTATCCTGCAGGGTGTAGTAAGGTGCAATGGTTATCGGGTCTTTGGTCATTATCTCGGCTATGGTGTGCTGCATTACCCTTTCCAGGGTCTTCTGGTACGATTCTTCATCGAGAAGCGACGAGGGATGCGCATCGCGCATGTCCCGGTCGGTAACAATTCCAACCAGCTTTCCGGCCGCATCCACCACCGGCAGATGGCGGAAATTTCCCTCTTCCATCAGAGATTTGGCCTCGGAGAGCTTGGTCTCGGGATTGACGGCGACGAGATCGGTTTTCATCATTTCGGTAACAAACATTGCAGCCTCCGTGTATCTCTATATCAATTCGATATTATTATTTTTTCAAGTTACAGGGCCATCATTTTACGAATATGATTGGCCACCAGGACCGGCAGAATCTGGAGATCATAGCCTCCCTCCAGCACCGATACGACTTTGCCACCCGTCGTCGAGCGTATCAGCTCGAATATGGTGTCGTTTACCAATTCATAGCCCTCGGTGCTCAAATTGGTGCCGGACATCAAATCGTTTTCATGGGCATCAAACCCGGCAGAGAGCAGCACCGCGTCGGGGGCAAACTCGTGGAAGGTCGGAACCAGATCATTGAGCAGCTTGTCCCGGTATTCGTCATCGCCGCGGCCGGGCAGGATGGGAGAATTTTTGGTAAAGCCCTCCCCGGTGGAAAATCCGGTTTCAAACTCCCTTCCCGTGCCAGGATAGGCAAAGGAGGGGTGCTCGTGTATCGAGTAGTAAAAGACCGTATTGTCGGTGTCGAAAATATGCTGGGTTCCGTTGCCGTGATGGACATCGAAATCGATGATGCAGACCTTCTCGACATCGTACTCCTGCTGCAGGTACCTCGCCCCGATGGCCACGTTGTTGAAGTAGCAGAACCCCATGGCCTGATTGGATTCGGCGTGGTGGCCGGGGGGCCTCACCGCGCAAAAGGCGTTTTTTACTTCACCACTCATCACGGCATCGATTGCCTTGAGCACACCCCCTACGGCCAGTAAGGCAGTATCGTAGGTTTCGCGGCAGATGGAATTATCCTGATGCTCGAAGTCGGGGAGTCCCCACATGCATGCCTCCTCGAATTTCGTGATGTAGTGAATGTTGTGCACTGTCTCAATCCAGCGCTGATTGGCGGGTTCCGCTGCTATCTGTACCAGATCATCGAGTAGTCCTTCACCGGTAAGGCCCTCCATGATTGCCGTAAGTCGCGCGGCGCATTCAGGGTGCCCATTGAAGGTCTGGTGCTGCAGATACCGCTCATCAAAAACAAATCCGGTCGTACCCATGAGCTCTCCGTCCTCTTGTTTCACCTGATGATCATCCCCTTATTCAAGGATGCGTTCCCTCCAGCAAACCTAGCTTGTGGCTGGGTGATGAGCAAGATTTTTCTGCATCATCGCAGCCATTCATTTGCTTGCCAAAAGAGCAGATACCCAATACCATGGAAAAGTGATGTACCAGATGCACGGTTGATTCCGTGGGGGAGGCAGTATGAGAAACAGATCGGGATACTGGGCCGACAATTATCAGCAGAATAAACTTTCAGTCGATAAGGCCATTGCCAAGATTCAATCCGGACAGCGGATTTTTATAGGTTCTTCCTGTGGTGAACCGCAGCATCTGGTCAAGGGGCTGGCCGATGCCAGCCTGCTGTTTACCGATCTCGAGATTGTCAGGCTGTTCAGCGCCGAATCAACCTCGCTGTCAAGAATCGCCGACAGGTCCAAATCCCAGAATCTCAATATTAGATCCTTCTATCTCGGTTCTGCCGGCTCAGAGAGCTTTCGAGGAGATCTGCGCTTTATCACACCGATCAATTTGAGCGAGATCGATCGACTGATAAAATCACGAATGCTGCCTATCCAGGTGGCTTTGATCCAGGTGACCCCACCGGATGATTTTGGCTGGATGAGCCTTGGCATCTCGGTGGATGTCACCGCCGCGGCTGCTGAGGCAGCAGAGCTGGTCATTGCCCAGGTGAACCGGAACATGCCGCGAGTGCAGGGACGCTCCAATATCCATGTGAACGATATCGACATTTTCGTCGAGCATGACGAGGAACTGCGTGCCATCGGCCAGTATCCGGACGTGGCGGCGGCGCGCAACATTGCCCGCTACGTCTCGAGGTTGGTGGATGACGGCTCCACCATGCAGATGTCGCTGGGCGCCACATCAGATGCCAATATCGCCGCGCTCATGGAGAAGAACGATCTGGGAATTCACACCCAGTATGTAACCAATACGATCATGAAACTGATGGCCATGGGCGTGGTCACTAATCGGAAAAAGGGGTTTAACGAGGGCAAGATTATCTGTTCCAACGCCATCGGCACCAAGGACCTCTATGACCTGCTGGACAACAATTCGGCGGTCGAGTTTCATCCATCCAAGTATGTGAATGACCCCCGGGTCATTTCACAGAACCACAAGATGGTGGCCATGAACATCGGCAAAGAGATCGATTTGACCGGGCAGGTGGCCGCCGATGCCCTGGCTTACAATAATTTTTCAGGGGTTACCGGCATCGTCGATTTTTTCCGGGGTGCCTCCATGTCCGAAGGCGGCAAATCGATTTTGATGCTGACTTCGACCAGGAACAACGACCGGGAGAGCCGTATCGTGCCGATGCTTAATGACAGCGCCGTGGTGCTGTCCAGGGGCGAGGTGCAGTATGTGGTAACGGAGTATGGCTCGGTAAACCTTTTCGGCAAGTCGATCCAGGAGCGGGCCATTGCCCTGATATCCATCGCCCATCCTGATTTTCGTGATATGCTCTTTGATCAGGCACGGGAGCTGGGGCTGTTGGGGCCGGAACGTTCTCTGCGGGAGGAAATGCATGCAATTTATCCGCTCTACCTGGAAGAGACCCGAATCATACATCGCCATGAAATCACTTTTCGGCCGATTAAACTGACCGACGAGCGGCCGCTCCAGGAGCATTATTACGGGCTCGATCAGATAGACGTGGTGTCGCGATTTTTTCATGAAAAGACCAGTTTTGTGTCCAAGCAGATCGAGCGCACCTTCATCATCGATTACAGCAAGGATATGACTATCGTTGCCGTCGAGGGTGAACCCGGATATGAGCGAGTGCTGGCAGTTGGGGAGTATTATAATAACCCGGAAAACAATCTGGCGGAAATCGCTTTTTCCGTGCAGAAGGAGTGGCAGGGACGGGGATTGTCATCAACGGTCATAAGAAAGCTGGCTGAGGCGGCTAAGGAAAATGGTATTGCAGGATTTTCTGCTTATACCTCGAAGGACAATGAGCGCATGATCAAGCTCTTTCACAGCCTCGATTACGAGGTGAAAATCACCGGTGAAGGGGATATGGTCTATCTTGAGGCTCTTTTCCCGTCCACCGAGCAATAACACAGGAATGGTTGCTTACTCTGAAGGGTGAGGGGCTCTTCCAGAGCATGCAGGAACTTTTCGACGACTATGTTGACACCGATGAAAAAACTGAGAGGAGCAGGGGGAATGAGGTGAAGCGAGTAGATGAAAGGCGTGAAGCATTCCGCATGGATGTGGTATCAAAGGCAGTGTGCTATTTAAAGGCCGAGGGGGTAATGATCAGCGGCCCGATCAAGGATATCTCCATTGCCGGTCTCTATGTTGAGACGCATGAAAGGCCGGCGCCAGGCAGCGCCTTTGAGGTTGAAATTGTGCTCAGCGGCAAACACAGCCAGATGATTCTCGGTTCCATGACCGGTAAGGTGGTGCGAACCGACGACAACGGTTTGGCGATCACCTTCGATGAGCGTTTCGAGTGGTTCGCCATGGTGCCGCTCTACTTCAATACCTCTCCGGATCCATCAAGCTGAGATGCTGGTGGACAATTCCCAGAGACACGAAAAGGTGCTTCTCCTGACCGGAAAAGCACCTCGATTGTGAACGATTCTGTCAATTAGGGCGCCGAGTTGAACTTGCGTTCCCACTCGTATTCTCTGCCGGTGACGCTGTCTTCCATTCGCCGAATGCGGCGATCAAGATCGTTAAACTTCTTTTTTAGCCGCTGTGCCGCACTCTGGGGAGAGTGGGCATAGCTGTCATAAAAGTCCCTCTCATCATCGTTGGCAAACGATTGGGCGGGTTCCGGTTTCATCAGCAGGGCGGCCACCAGATAGATACCAATGACTGGCCAGAAGCCACTGAGCAGAAAAACTATGACCATGATGGCCCTGATCCAGAATACTTTTATATCAAAATAATCGGCGACGCCTCTGCAGACTCCCAGAATCAACCCGTGTCTGGAACGGTACAGACCTTTACTGTTGGTGCCGAAAGTTCTCATTTTTTATCTCCATGTGTGTCCTGACCATCCATCAGGATGGTTTCGAGCGCTTCTATTCGCTGCTCCATTTTTTCCAGGCCCCGGTATAGTTCCTGGACCATCATTACTTCGTCCTGGCTCCCCTGTGCGGTTTTGCTCGAGTTCGACTGACGCATCCTGATGATTACCAGAATGGTAACGCACAGCAGTCCGGCGAGCGTGACAGCGGAGCCGAAAACGATGGCTACGATTAATACGGCATGCATGGTGGTGATCTGGGTTTAGGATTGACTCTGGTCGTCTCTATCTGCCTGATCATGGTATGCAGCGGCCTTCATATTGGCAAGCTCTTTTTCTATCTCTTCGTCGGTTGCCAGACCCGCAAACTGATCTTCCACGCCACTCTTTTTGCCGTAGTTTACCAGCTCCGCCTCGGCCTCCATTCGGTCGATTCGGGTTTCGAGGTGCTCGAAACGAGCCATGGTTTCGGCACTATCCATTTTGCGGATGTCTTCCTGGGCACGCTTGGTGTGGGTTGCCTTCTTGTGGCGCTGGATCAGGATTCGCTTTTTCTCCTTGGCCGACGCGAGTTTGGTCTCCAGTTCACCGATATCGGCCTGGTACTGCTCAATCAGACCGCTGTGCTCGCTTATTTCATGTTCCAGAGATTCACCCAGTTCGGAAAAACGGCGTTTCTCGACCAGGGCTTCCCGGGCAAGATCATCTCTTCCCTTGTTGACAGCCAGTTCAGCCCGTTGAGCCCATAAATCAACTCGTTCACCAATGTCATCACGCTTGCGCTGCAGCTTCTTCCTCGCTGCTATCACGCCTGCACAGGCTGATTTAAGCTCGATCAGCGTGTCTTCCATTTCCCGGATCATCAGCTTGATCATCTTCTCCGGATCCTCGGCTCGGTCCAGCATGGAATTTATGTTGGCACTGACGATGTCTCTAAATCTGGTAAAAATACTCATGATACCCTCCATAATCGGTATTGGTTTCCCTACCGAATTGCAGAACATGTGCCAGCTCATCATATTTTTTTATTATAATTAAAATTAGATAGTTAAGATGTAAAACGTGAATTGGTCAAACATTAATAGGTGGTGAAATATACGATATAATGGTTTAATATGTCGCTTAAAGGTAAAAATAACCACTAACAAGGTGTGGATCTGTAAGCGTGTAGATATGGCTCCTCCTCAATCGAATCGTCAAGAAGCGCTTGGGCAATCAGAAGTTTTTCTTGATTTCCAGGACCGGCTCTCCCAGGTGGCTCCCGTTGATCGCCCTGTTTTGCTTTTGGGCGAGCGCGGGACCGGGAAGGAACTGGCAGCCCAGCGACTCCATTTTCTGTCCAGGCGCTGGGAGGGACCGTTCGTCACGCTGAACTGTGCCACCCTTTCACCAACCTTGATCGAATCCGAGCTTTTTGGGCATGAGCGCGGTGCTTTTACGGGAGCTGAGGGACGACGTGCCGGTCGATTCGAGGCCGCCAGCGGCGGCACCCTGTTCCTCGATGAAATCGGTACCATTCCGATGCAGGCTCAGGAGAAGATACTGAGGGTCGTTGAATATCACTCCTTCGAACGGGTCGGCAGTTCTGAGCAGATAGAGGTGGATGTGCGAATCATCTGCGCCACCAATGCCGACCTTCCGGAACTCGCAGATGAAGGCAAATTTAAACAGGATCTTCTCGACCGGCTCTCCTTCGAGGTGCTGTTCCTGCCGCCGCTCAGGAGCCGGGGAGAGGATATTATGCTGCTGGCCCGACATTTCGGTTCCAGGATGCTCTATGAGCTAGATATTGATGAAGACCTCAGTTTTTCAAGAGAGGCGATTCGATCGCTCGAAGATCATGTGTGGACCGGTAATGTCCGAGAACTTAAAAATGTAATCGAGCGGGCAGTGTATCGTGCCGGCAGCGGCAGGATCAAGGCCATTGATTTTAACCCATTCGTATCACCATTTGGCCATCTACCTGTCCGGGAGGAGCCGCTCTCATCTCCGGAGGAAACACACTCCGTCAATATCTCTGCCGGGTTCAAAGAGCTCGTTGGAGCTTACGAGCAGGACTTGCTCAGACAAGCTCTGGAGGACGGCAGGTACAACCAGAAGAAGAGTGCCGAACTGCTCGGCCTCACCTACGATCAGTTTCGGGGGCTTTTACGAAAATATCGCAAAGAGTTGGACCTGTGACGCATGGGAGTACAATTCAATTCTGTCCTCTTCTCCTATCGGGTCAGTCAAGCGTCTTATAGCCATAGACAATACGTGCCGCGGTACTGAGCAGACAGATGACCCCGAAAATCCAGGCCAGTATGGAAAACAAAGGAGGAAATAAGCAGATGATAATAAAAAAGATGATGGTCTCCGTCCCTTCAGCAAGTCCTCCAAGGTAGTAGAAGCCCTTGTCGGGCAGCCGGTGATCAGCCAGCGACCGGCGTTCTGCCATGATCGCATAGGCCAGGAAACTGGATCCTGTTCCGACAAATGAAAAGATCAGAAACGCAGCAGCCAAACTGTTGCGGGCAGGGTCGGCCAGGGCAAAACCGAGCACCACGGCAGAGTAGAACAGAAAATCCAGACAGATGTCCAGAAAGGCTCCCCTGTCGGTGGTCCCGTCAAGCCTGGCCAGGGTGCCGTCGATTCCATCCCCGAGCCGGTTCAACACAATCAGCAGTGCACCCAGCAGATAGTGGTGGCGCGTAATAAAGATCACTCCAAGAAGGCCGACCCCAAATGAGACGATGGTGATCTGGTCGGCACCTATGCCTTTTCTGCGAAGATAAGCAGCCAGCTTGGCGAGCAACGGTCTAAGAATTTTTAGGCTGTACCTGTCAAGCATGATCTTCCCTAACGAAGCTCTATGAAGGTTCCGTCTGCAGAATCACGCCGATCATGGGTGACCAGCAGAGCCGGGATATTCACACTGCCTATATGCTCAAAGACAAACTCCTTGATCGAGTCTCTGAGATCGTCATCGAGTTTGCTGAACGGCTCGTCCAGAAGTATCGCCTCGGGTTCGGCCAGCAAAGCCCGAAGTAGGCTGACCCGTGCTTTCTGGCCTCCGGAGAGGGTGGCTATGTCGCGTTTTTCGAATCCCTCAAGCCCTGCTGCAGCCAAGCTCTGGGCAACGCGATCTCGTTTCTCGGGACGGCCCATCCGGGCGGGTAGTCCAAAAGCCATATTGCCGAACACATCGAGATGGGGAAAGAGCAGGTCATCCTGAAAAAGGATGCCCACATTGCGGTCTTCCATATCGATATCATTGAGCTTGCGGTCATTTAGGGTGATCCTGCCAGCAAAGGAAAATCCGGGATCGAGTATGCCGCAGATCGAGGCCAGCAAAGTCGATTTTCCGCACCCGGACGGACCCATGATAGTGGTAATGGTACCGGGTTCTACGGTCAGGCTCAAGGGGGCGAACAGGGGTACCCCGTTGAGACTGATCTCAATGGCGTCGAGAACAAGTGACATGGGGCCTCAATTCTGCATTGCCTGTCGTT
>CBFCWR010000063.1:0-11477 GCA_965601575.1 uncultured Desulfofustis sp.
GGGCCGAACAGTTCCCACTCATTTTGGAGATAGTCCTGGAACCATGTCTGAAATTTCAGATCAGGCCGATTTTCGGAAAATGGAAAGCTTAAGTAGAAACGGGCACAACCGTGTCGATCCGGCTTCCGACTTACCCGCATGCCCGGGTGATTCCGTCCCGCCTGGGCGAGCAACTCCTGCACAGTCGAAAGATCTGCTACGGGAACGGTGAGATTGAAACAATATTCTCTGCTCATAAGACGCTCTGTTCAGTCGCACTTCGGCCAGCCGTATCCCCAGCGCCACGGCAGTCCCGAGCAGGGTACTCCGCCGATGCGCACGGCTCGATGCATCAAATCGCCAATCACTTCGTAAACCTGCCCCACTTCCTCAACAGTCAACCCATATTGCTCGGCAAGTTCTGAGGCGCGGCTCACGCCGGTGTCGAGCACGCACTCACGCAGTTCTTCATCCGCTTTCCTGCGCGCCTCGAAGCTCATCTCTGCCGAGATGCTCCGTTCCCCTGCTTCATGATAGAGATGGTCATGATTTACACAACAGGATTCCCAGGGGGGAAGATCGCCATGGACGGTCTTGAGAAATTCTATCTTTTCTGAAAGATGCTGCCAGCCCACCGAAAGGCCGCCACTGCAGCCGTCAGTAGTGAAATCGGAGAGGCGGTGGTCGGGGTTTTGTTTCTCTTTAAGGAGCCGCTCGTGCCGGCCCAGTTCCAGCGAGCGTTCGAGCTCATCGAGGAGTGAAGAGGAGGCGGCCTGCTCTTCGCCGTGGGCACTTGAGCAAAGAGCAGAAATCAGCAGAGTCCCTATGGTGATCTTGCCTCGACTGTGTTTCAAATACCTACCCCTCATGGCGACTGGTCCCGATACTTTTTTTGGGGCAGTGATTTGCCCAGCATGACCGCTGCATGGATGAGCAGCCGTTCAACCGAGTTGAGCTCGGATCTTTCAGCCATGACCTGTCTGGCCAAGGCAGGCTCGTCGGTAATGATACCATCGACGCCAAGGGACATCATCCTGAACATCGACATCTTGTCATTTACCGTCCAGACCAACACCCGCTTACCGGCCGCCTGGTTGGAGCGGATAAAGGTTGGCGTGGCCATTGCCATGTTGACAGCCAGGAAATCGACCTCAAGATTGCCCATATTACCCAGCACCTGGGCCGAAAGCAAACCGGTATCCCAGTCGGGACGCAGTTTCCTGACTTTCTGCACACCGTCATATTTAAGCGACATGATCGCAACTTCCTCCACCATGTCCACCTGCTCGACGATATCGATGACCCGTTGTTCCAGTTTTTCGTCGTGGCCGTAGTACTTCAGTTCGATTACCACATGGGCTTTGCCTTTGGATTCCTTGAGCACGTCGATCAGGGTCGGTGTCCGCTGATCGGCGAATTCCGGCGCGAACCAGCTGCCCACGTCTATGGCCTGGATCTCTTCCAAGGTGCCATCCCAGACCTTGAGATCGACGCCGGCCAGTTTCATGAAATCGCTGTCGTGGACCACGATCACTTGACCGTCGACAGTCTCCTGAACGTCGATTTCTACCCAGTCGGTCCCATCTTCGATGGCCGCTTTCACCGCAGCCATAGTGTTTTCGGGAGCCCTCCCGGCTGCTCCGCGGTGGGCGATAACGGTCACGTCGTCGATGGGTCGGATGGAATTGACCAGCCACAGACCGATCAATAAAGACACCAGTGCTGCGCCGATACTGGCCCCTATCAAACGGGCCCTGGTCAAATGCAGCTGCCAGGTACGTCTCGCACCTCCCATCTTGTCGATCGAGGCAGGCACACCGAAGTGGTGCGACATTTCCACCAGAAGACCGGCGAAACTGCCCGAGGCCAAAGCAGTGATAAAAAAATTACTCAGCACCAGCAGCGCGATCACAAAGCCGATGACCATCAACAGCAGGGTCATCCTGTGATAGAAGAGCGGGATAATGTTGTTGGTCAAAAGCTGCACCAGCCCGAATACTAGCATCGAGAGAAGGAGTATACTCACGCCCCAGCCAATCAGCATAAAAGCGACGAGCTTTTTGTGGTTGCTCACCAGGGCGGCGCTTTGTTCAAACGACTTTCCCGGGGGAGTGTCGGCAAACAAAATCAGCGGCAGTGTCAGTGACCAGGATAAAAGTTTTCTGATTACCACAAAAGCCATGATCAGAAGAAGCGCACCAATCAGCAGTACGGCAAGATAAAAGACTGGTGGCTTGTGGGCCAGGTAGTAATTGATGTCGTACTTGGTCAGAGCCAGCCAGGCAATGGTCCCCCCCACCGCGAGAAACGGCAGGACAATTATGAGCAGGCGGATGATAAGCCGCACGGAAAACTTGAAAATGATCAAAGCCCGGGCGGCCGTGTAGCCCAGTATACCAATCATATCCTCCTGGGTATCATTTTTAGCACCGATATAGGTGAGCATCATCGCCGCCTGTTCGAATACCAGGATGGTGATCAACATGGCTCCGAACAGCACCAGGGCGGCCATCCCATAAGGAGAGAGCAGGAAGAAGATGATGTCGGTATCGGCCAGAACATCCCTGGAAGAGAGGGCAAGCAGCAACCGACTGAGCGCGCCAAGCAAGGGAGTGAAGAGAGCAAAACCAAGCGCGGTGAAGACCAGATGAACGATCAAAATCGACCATATGTTGCCGCGCATCACCCCTCTGACGTTCTTTCCCAGATTAAACACAGTTTCCTTCATAGTGTTCTTCCTATCAATTATGAGATCTGTTCAGGTCATCGGCTGGTGTAGCTTTCATAACATTTGACCGCCGCCGCCAGATCCTCTATGGCGGTGCCCACCGACTTGAACAGAGTGATTTCATCTCTATCTCTTCTGCCTCGATGCTGACCTGACACCAGTTCACTCAGTTCTGCCGCGATATCGTCTCTGCCGATCACCCCTCTTTCCATGGGACCCAGCAAATCTCCGGCCTCGGCCAGTGCCCCGGCCCTGGTGTCAACGAACAGAGTCGACCTGACCACCGCCTCATCATCGGCTTCCCGCATGGTGGGCTTGAATCCGCCGACCAGATCCAGGTGTGTCCCGGAATTCAGCCAGTTCCCGGATATGAGAGGCTCGGTCGCCATGGTCGCACAGCTTATGATATCCGCATCCGCACAGCCTGCCTGAAGATCATCGATAAGGTTGCAGTCGAAGCCCGCTGCGCGATAGTTTTCGGCCACGTCGATCCCTTTATCCCTATTTCTTGCCCAGATCGAAACCTTGTGCAGCGGACGAACCGCGTGATGGGCAAAACCGAGGTAGCGGGCCAGTCGACCGCTGCCGACAATGAGCAGATGGTGTGCATCCTTTCTGCTTAGATACTTTGAAGCCAGAGCCGAGGCGCAGACGGTTCTGCGTGCCGTTAACTCGCCACCGTCCAGCTGCGCGAGCATCTCGCCATTGGTACCGTCGATGAGCAGGTAGATCCCCTGTATCGTCTCGAGCCCTCTGCCACTGTTGCCGGGATAGACGTTGACCAGCTTAACACCGGTGTATCTCCCGGCAATCCAGGCGGGCATCAAGAGCAGCGTGGCATCCGGTTGATCATCAAGGGGTATCTGGTAATGATGCCGCTCGGGAATAGTGCAGGATTGGGCCCACATTGTTTCGATGGCTGCAACGGTTCCCCGCCAGTCGAGGAGTTCTTTTACTTGATCGGCGTCGAGGATCAGCATGATGGCAGCCACCGGATGATAAAGGTTTAACGGTTGAACATCGGCCAGGTGTCGGCGATCCGGTAGCCTTCAGGCCAGGGATCGGTCGGCTCGAGAAAATACTGGTAGGTGCCGGTGATCCAGGCCTGGCCGGAGATACGCGGGTAAATTGCCGGTTTATTTCCTACCTCGGTCTCGCTGTCGATCGTGCATTCGAAGCGGGAGCCGATGATCGACTCGCCGGTATAGCGCTGGCCACGTGCCAGTCTACCCTGTTGATAAAGCAGGGCCATGCGCGCCGAACACCCGGTTCCGGTCGGGCAGCGGTCCAGTTTTCCGGGCTGGATGATCACGGTATTGCGGCCGACAATAGTGTCTCCTTCTATTTGCAGGGGAGCGGTAATCTGACAGAAGGAGAGGTGGTTCCACTCAGAATTTTCAGGGTGGTGAAAGCCAAGCTGTTCGTTGGCTGCATTAGTTATTTTAATCCCGGTTTCGGCAAGTTCGCGTGCTTCGTCAGGACTGAGCTCAAAACCCAGCTGCGAACCTTCGACGATCACAAAACTGTCACCTCCGTAGGCGGTGTCAACCCGCAGAGTACCCAGGCCGGCGACTTCGAGCATCTGGTCTTGCCTGTCCACGAAGGAAGCGACATTTTTTACCGAGACGCTGGTGACTTTGGAGTTGCTGCAATGTGCGGTTACTTCAATCAGCCCTCCGGGCGGTTCAAGAACAATCGAAGTGACCGGTTCGGTCATCGGCAGAATCCCTGTTTCCAATAGCACGGTGGCAACACAAATCGAATTGGAACCAGACATCGGCGGGGTGTCTTCAGGTTCCATGATGATCCAGCCCATCTGGGCCTTGGGGTGTTTGGGAGGGACCAGAAGATTGTAGTGACGGAACACTCCGCCCCGGGGTTCATTCAAGAGGAAATTTCTCAGTTTTTGGTCGCTGGCGATCCAGCGCGACTGTTCCCAGATGGTCTCGCCTGGAGGTGCGGCGACACCACCGACTATCACGTCGCCAACCTCGCCTTCCGCATGACAGCCGACCACATGTATGATTTTCCCGGTTCGCATTTTACCTCCCCGTTATCACCACAATTTTTTACAGGTCGTATACTACACCCATTTCCCAGGAAGAGAAACCGTTGGTTGGTGACCAAAAGGTCCGCTGGCCGTGGTGACAAGGAAAGGTGCGGGGGGGCCTGCCGCCCCCCAGGTCAGTACGGGTAATTTATGGTTATTTAATTCGCACCGCCGGTGTTATATTGACATATTTAACCTTTAGTAGCAGAAAGTATCCCTGCAAAACAATAAGACTGGAACCTCGACTATGTCATCTCCGAAAAAATATCTGAATACCAAGGAAGTCGCCCAACTGCTCCAGGTAAATGAAAAAGGGGTCTACACACTGGTCAGCGATAAAGGGCTACCCGCCACTAAAGTTACCGGAAAATGGTTATTTCCTCGCCATTTTGTCGAGGAGTGGCTCGATTTATCGATCGTTAACTTACCCGCGGCGGCCAATCCCGCGCTGGACAGCGGTCGTCTCTTCATCGCCGGCAGCGATGATCTTCTGTTCCAGAGAGCCGTAAGCCTCTACAACAGCAAGGACCAGAACAGCGTCCTATTTTTTGCCAACATCGGCAGTATGGGGGGGCTGCGCGCTTTGCGGCAACGCAGTTGTCATATCGGTGTCTGTCACCTGCTGCAGGATGATAAGGAAGAGTACAATTTTCGCTTTGCCGAGCAGGAAATGACACAGGCACCGGTATTTGTCAATTTCAGTAAGCGGGAGCAGGGAATCCTCATCGGCCCCGGCAATCCTAAAAATATAAGATCGGTTGCCGACTTGGCCGGTAATGGCGTGAAGATCGTCAATCGACCTCTGAACACAGGAACCAGATTGCTCCTCGATTATGAGATCAGCCGCACCGATATCAGCGCCGACGACATTGACGGCTACGAGGTGGAAGTCGGCAGGCACCTGGAAGCGGGTCTCGCCGTTCTCGGGGGCAAGGCTGACGCGGCGCCGGCCATAAGACCGGTGGCCGAACTCCTGGGGTTGGATTTCATCCCCCTGCGCTGGGAGCGTTTTGACCTGCTGATCAACCGCGACCGCTTTTTCGATCCCCCCGTGCAACGCTTCATCAACCTTCTGCATGATCCTTCATTCAAAGAAATTGCCAAGGAATTCGTGGGGTATGATCTGTCGGTCAGCGGCAAAATGATCTATCCCGACAACTTAAAGCTCTAGTTCATCATCAAGGAGAGAAAGATGTTGAAAAAAACTATGTTCGCAGTGGCAGCAATCACCATTGTCCTCACCGGCACCGCCAACGGTGCCGAGAAAGTGCTGACCATGTCGACCACCACTTCAACCCAGGCGTCGGGACTCCTGGACGTGCTGCTTCCCGCATTTAAGGATGCTACCGGCATCGAGGTGAAGGTCATCGCCAAAGGTACCGGTGCAGCGATTCGTGATGGCATGGATGGCAACGTCGATATAATCTTTGTACATGCCAAGGCGAGGGAGGACAAATTCGTTGCCGAGGGCTACGGAACCAAGCGCTATGCGGTGATGCACAACGATTTTGTGGTGATCGGTCCGCAAGACGATCCAGCCGGAGTGGGCAAAACCGCTGATGTCTATGAAGGCCTGCGGCGCATCGCCGCGGACAAGGCCGAGTTCATTTCCCGGGGCGACGATTCGGGTACCCATACCAAGGAGCAATTTTTGTGGGAGAAATCAGGTATTAAAGTGGTATCCAACAAAAGAGAAATAGTCAAGAAAGGAGAGAAAATGGCGGTTGAGTTCCTGGAGCCCGCTGATTCGGCCGACTGGTACCGCTCCATCGGCCAAGGCATGGGTAAGACCCTCACGTATGCCGACGAAAAACGCGCCTATACCATGACTGATCGTGGAACCTATATCAAATACAAATACGGTAAAACACCGCCGATCGATCTCGAGATCGTCAGTGAAGGGTCCGAAGCCCTCGCCAACCCGTACGGGGTTATTCCAGTCAATCCTGAAAAATTCGCCCATGTGAACCATGACCTGGCCGAATCCTTCGCCACGTGGCTGACCTCCGAGCAGGGGCAGAAGCTCATCGATGGCTATCGTCTCCATGACAAACAGCTCTTTTACCCTGATGCACTCCCGTAGCAGATGGATTATCTTGTAGCCGCTTTTTCAAGGCCGCCGGGAATAAGGGGCATTCCGGCGGCCGATTCTTTGTAAGGCCCTATCTGGTATCAGTTTGGATTTACTTGCCGACAGTTTAAAATCAGCGTTTCTGCTGTTGTTCTCTTTTGATCCCGAACTTTACGAAATCGTAGGGGTCTCGCTCAACGTCAGTTTCTTTTCAACCCTCTTTGCCGCGTTCATTGGCTTACCCGCGGGTTTCTTCATTGCCTTTAACACCTTCCGCGGTAAACGGTTCGTCATGACCTGTCTGAATACGCTGCTGGCGCTGCCGACAGTGGTGATTGGACTGGTGGTCTATTCTCTCATTTCGCGTCGAGGCATATTCGGACCTCTCGAACTGCTCTACACTCAGAAAGCCATTATCATCGGACAGATCATCCTGATCGTACCGGTTATCACCACCCTGACCATCGCCGCCATCAGCAGAATAGACCAACGCTATCGGAATACGGCATTGACTCTCGGGGCCACCTATTATCAGATGGGATGGGTGATATTTCTGGAAGCCCGATTCGGCATCATGGCAGCCTTGATCGCCGCCTTCGGACGGGTGATTGCCGAAGTAGGCATATCGATGATGCTCGGTGGCAATGCCAAGGGGTTTACCCGCACCATGACCACAGCAATGGCACTGGAATACGATAAGGGTGAATTTGTTCTGGCAGTGGCTCTGGGAATAGTACTGATGAGCTTTGCCTTTCTGATAAATCTGGTCTTCCATTTTTTACAGGGGCGCCTCAAATCCGATGCTCTATGAACTCGACCAGGTGACCAGAACCTTCGGCAACAGAACCGTTCTGGATATTGATTCTCTTTCCTTTGCTGCCAGAAAAATTTACGCCCTCATAGGTCCCAACGGGGCGGGTAAAACAACCCTGCTCAACCAGCTTGCCTTTCTCGACCAGCCCAGCAGTGGTCAACTACATTTCAAGTCAGCAGCGGTCGTCTATGATCACGCGTCTCTGACCAGGCTGCGGCGCCAGGTGGTGTTGGTCGATCAGAGCCCGATTCTCTTCTCCGGCAGCGTCTGGAGAAACATCGAATTTGGTCTGAAGGTCAGGAAAATACCCCAGAAAGAGCGAGCCCGCAGAATTGCACATGCCCTCGAGCGGGTTACCATGACTGATTTCGCTCAACGCGACATACACGGCCTCTCCGGCGGTGAAGTCAAGCGGGTTGCGCTGGCTCGAGCCCTGGCGTTGGAGCCGGAGGTATTGCTCTGTGACGAGCCCACTGCCAACGTCGACCAGGAACATCAGGAGATTATCCTGAAAATTCTCTCCCACGCCAACAGCGTCCGTCATATGACGATCATCTTTTCAACCCACTACCTGTCTCAGAGCAGGCAGCTCGCTCATCACACGATGCTGCTGCAGAATGGGCGCCTGTCAAAAAATCTCGAGGAAAATATCTTTCAGCTCAGGGTGGTGAGACGCGGAGAAGAGTTGAGGATCGGCTTTGCCGATCGTTTGCTATCCTTTTCTGACCCCGATGGTCTGGCCAGAGAGAACCGGCTGGTGCGGGTCCATATAAACCCGGCGCAGATACGGCTCAAGGCGCTCGCTGAAGGGGGGATCCCGGAGGGCTGGATGACCGGTACAATAGTTTCTTTAACCAAAGAAAACGGAAACATAAGGATCGCGATCGATATCGGTCAGAAACTGCAGGTCGTGATGAGTGAAAGACAATTCCTAAGCCGTCCCTGCCAGGTGTTGCAGGAGGTCGCGGTGGGCATTGACATCCAGGGAGTGACACTATTACCCTAGCCTGACATTCATGAAAAGGCGGCTGACACTGCAGAACAGATGCTCAGAATCCCGACGTTTTCTTGTGGTCGGTCCTGTACAGAGGCTTCTGCTTCTTGGCTTCAACCATTCGCCGCAGCTGTGTGCACTCGGCAGTGGCATCACGCAGTTCCTGCGTGATCGCTTCTTTTTCGGAAAGCGGTGCGTTTTCGAGCTGCTCCTGAAGCCTGTGTACCTTTTGCTGGGCGCGGTAAAGATCGGTTGCAAGGGCCTTTAACATGGGCAGTGTCCTCTTGTAGGGGACTTATTTTTTTCGGGCCAGCAGAGACGCATAGGCACCGTTGAGTTCGACAAATTCCTCGTGATTACCGCCGCTGTCAGGGTGCAGTTCCTTGGCGCGCTCCCGGTAAAGGCGGGTCAATTCACGACGATTCATTTTCTGAAGTTTCTGCCATTTCATCTTAAATATCTTTTCGGCCCGGCCCGTGCTCACTTCAGGTTTTTTGTCGGGCCAGGAAAAGGCCCGATGGCGGCCCATGAACTCGCGTACGAAATCGTCAAACAGGGAGCGCCGGCCATAGCCATGATCAAAAAACATGATCATGTAGCGAATCAAGTGATCATGCAGACTGTCGCCTCCGTCACCTTTCCTCCAGAAGCTTTTGTCATCGTTCAGTGCGCATATTTCCTTGATGAAATAATCGGCGATATCAACCTGGTCCAGGGCCTCGGGCATGGTTGCTGAAAAGCCCTCGGTGAAGTGACGCTGGAGATCGAAAATGGCGAATACATAGGTCTTGAGTTCGTTGTGCTGCAGCGCCTTTTCGAGATCCCTCAGGTAGAATTCCCGCTCATCGCGACACTTGTTGAGAAGCGGGCGGTAGAGTTTCGGGTTGAGCCGGAAGATTCGGCTCTGGTCTACCGCTCCATAGCGGAGATAGTAGAGACGACGACGATCAAAAAGATGAATATCTTTGTCTATGGTCTGCCGCTCCTCCTCGGATAAAGGTGACACTCGGACTTTACCACGATGGCGGAAAATCCCGAGACGGGCTTGTTCTTCAGGGGGAAGAAAGTCCCAGAGCAGGTCCTCCAGGGTCAGCGACACATCGTCAGAGGTCTCCAGCTGCAGCTTATCGACCAGTTCTTCTGAAAAATAACAGATGTCATCGGTAAGGTGTTCAATATAGCGAGAGGGGGCAGCGCCGAGGTTGAATACCACCTTATAGTCGAGATAGCGGCGGTCTTTTCCCGCGACCGAACGACGTATTTCGTAGTGCTTTGTCTGACCCCTGATCAGCGTGGCAAGATACATAATGTGTGATTCATAGAGTATTGAAACGGTTGCCCGGTTACGGCAGACAGCTTTGTAAATATATGGTATGGAACCATTTGTCCAGCGTGATGTGTCACGCGCACTGGAACGTTATAGCTATAATAATCATCGACTCGCGGAATGGAGGGCCGATATGGTAGTGAGGATTCCCGTATCCTGGGGTGAACTGTGTGACAAACTGACTATTCTGGAGATCAAGCAGGCCCGTATCGATGACCCGCAGAAGCTGGCCAACATCGGCAGGGAGCTCGAAGCCCTGCGTGACGTCTACAGCGACGGTGCCCTTCCCGGCGCCCCCTTGCAGGAGTTGATAGATGAATTGCGGCGCACCAACGAAGCACTCTGGGAGATAGAGGACGATATCCGCAACTGCGAGCGTCACAAAGACTTCTCCGATAGATTCATCGAGCTGGCCCGTTCGGTGTACCGAACCAACGACAAACGAGCCGATCTCAAGCTCAGGATCAACCGTTTACTCGGCTCAGAGCTGATTGAGGAAAAATCCTACGAAGCGTATTGATGGCCGATATCCTGATCATCAAACTCAGCGCCCTGGGCGATCTCGTCCAAGCAGACGGGGCAATTCGCGATATAAGAAATTTTCATCCCGACGACCGCCTGACCGTCATGACCACACCGCCCTATCGGCGCTATATGGAGCGCTGCCCTTGGGTGGATGAGGTGCTCATCGATCCGCGGGCGCCCCGGTACCATCTTCCCAAGATGCTCTCCCTGCGCCGCCAACTCCGGAAGCAGTTTGAGCGTGTCTATGATCTTCAGCAGGTGGGCAGAACCCGGTTTTATTACCGTTTTCTATTCCCCCGCAGCTGGTGGCTGGGCGATGCCCAAGGCTGTGAGGTGTTTTTGCAGCGGCCGGATGATGTGTGCGCCGCCGACCACTTTCATAACCACCTGCAATTGGCGTCCATCACTCCGACTCACACACTGCATTGTGACGTGTCCTGGATGACCGAAAGGGTTGATGACCTGTTGATCTCGCACGGTGTCGAACCAGGGTTTGTACTGTTGATTCCTGGAGCATCAGCCGGCCATGCGGGCAAACGTTGGCCACGATTCACTGAGTTGGCAGAACGATTGCTGGAACACGACATCCAGCCGGTTACCGTCCCGGGACCGGCGGATATGGAGCAGTGTCGAGCCATGTCGGGAAAGATGCTGGTTACCGAGGATGGCTATCTCGACTATTTCGCCCTGGCGGGGGTGGCACAAAGGGCAGCGTTTGTGATTGGTAACGATACTGGACCAACCCATATCGCTGCCCATCTGGGACGCCCGGGGCTGGCCCTGTATGGCGGCCATACGGCACCGCACACCACCGGTATTCAGCACACTCGCTTCGAGTGGCTTGAGCACCGCGATCTGGCTGAATTGCCCCTGGATAGGGTGTGGCAGAAATTCCAGGACACCTTTGAAGGCGAAAGAAGTTGAGACGGAGGTGAATACCTTTCAAACGTATTCAGGCAGCCTCTTCCTGACCGGGGTTTTTTCCCAGG
>CBFCWR010000064.1:0-11456 GCA_965601575.1 uncultured Desulfofustis sp.
GCCTGCATTGATAAGTCTTTCCGTTTGTTCCTCAGCGTTGTCGCCCACCCCGATGGCAGCTCCGACGAGCAGCCGGCCGAACTCATCCTTGGCGGCATGGGGATATTTTTTTATTTTTTCCAGATCCTTGATGGTGATCAACCCCTTGAGATTGCCGTCGTCATCGACCACCAGAAGCTTTTCTATGCGGTGCTCATGGAGCAAAGCCTTGGAATGCTCGAGGTCGATGCCGACCTTGGCAGTGACCAGATTCTTGCTGGTCATCACGTCCGCCACTCTCAGATCGCTGTCGGAGACAAAACGCAGGTCACGGTTGGTGACAATTCCCACCAGTTTGCCGCTGTCGAGTACCGGCAGCCCCGAAATTTTATAGTGGGCCATGATCTGCTGTACCTCGGCAACCGACTGATCCTGCCTGACCACGATGGGATCGATGATCATCCCCGATTCAGATTTCTTCACCCGTTCGACCTCAAGCACCTGCTGCTCGAGACCCATGTTTTTATGGATGATGCCGATTCCGCCAACTCTGGCCATGGTTATTGCCGCCGCCGATTCAGTTACCGTATCCATGGCCGCACTGATCAGCGGGGTATTCAAATCGATCGTGTCAGTCAGACGGGTTGCAAGAGAAACCTCATTGGGCAGGACCTTCGATGCCGACGGTTTAAGCAGCAGGTCATCAAAAGTTAGTGCCATTTCGATCTTATCTGGTAACATAGGTAACTCCTATTTCCGAAAAATGTGTCGCAAGCTACTGAAACAATTAGACTTTATCGAAAGACGCCGAGAATCGCAGCCTTAGTTTAAATGGGTAGAGGAAAAAATTCCAGCGTTTTAGATTCCGGCCTTCTTTCTCGCTTCACTCGATGATCCTCGGCAGACATTCAATCGCCGACAAGTGCTCATGATAGTTGAGATTAATCCTTACAATCCCCAGCTCCGACTGATCCGCAGGGTAGTCGAGCAGATCAACCAGGGAGCGGTAATCTGTTACCCAACCGATACCGGGTATGGCATAGGCTGCGACATTTTCAACCCGAAGGCCATAAAAAGGATTGTCAGATTGAAGAAACGGCCGCCCCATAAGCCGTTTTCATTCATGTGTTATGACTTGAAGAACATCAGCCAATACGCCCATGTCTCAAACACGGCCTATCGACTGCTGAAAAAGAACCTGCCCGGCCCCTACACCTTTGTCCTGCCTGGAACCAAACTGGTCCCCAAGGTGATGACGACCAAGCAGAAGACCGTCGGTATCAGGGTTCCGGAACATGTTATCTGCCGAACACTGCTCGAGGAGCTCGGCTCCCCGATCATCAACACCAGCATCCCCGTTGATGATGATTCGGCACCGCCCACCCAGGCCTTCGAGATCGACATGCTGCTCAACAATCATGTCGATGTAATTATCGACGGGGGACCGGTTTACCCGGACCCCTCCTCTCTCATCGATCTAACCGGAGATAAACCGGAAATACTCAGGGAAGGAAAAGGCGATGTCAGCCCTTTCCATTAATGAGCGCCTCTTTTAGTGATTTACTCATGGTGAAGTGAATAGTCTTGCGCTCACCTATGTCCATCATTACGCCGGTTCGGGGATTTTTTGTCTGACGGGCTTTGCGGTTTCTCGTCGAAAAACTGCCAAATCCTCGTAACTCCACCCTTCTGCCTTCAGCAAGCGCTTCAGCCATCGAGTCAAGAATTATATCAACAGCGACATTGACGTCCTGCTTGTGCAGGGCCAGATTGTCGCTGATCTTATCAACTAGTTCTTTTTTCAGCATGCTCATCGAATTTCCAGACCAATTAAAATGAGATATAAAAAAAGGTTGCTTCGCCTTCAGCGAAACAACCTTTTATCACCCTTGGACGGGTGTCCTACTCTTCGGTTTTTGGGCCCCCTTCGGCGGCGGCTTTGAGCAGATCACCAAAGGTTGCCGGTGCAGCTTCGGCAATTTCGGCTTCCGCTTTCTTGATTTTCTCTACCGCCTCGGCTTCGCCTTCATCTTCAAGCGTTTTCACCGAAAGACCGATTTTCCTGTCCTTGGCAGAAACATTGATGACGATAGCTTTGAGGGTGTCGCCGACATTGTAATGCTCTGCCGGGCTCTTGACCTTGTCCTTGGGAATTTCCGAAACGTGGACCAATCCTTCGATACCCTCTTCGAGTTTCACGAAGACGCCGAAGTCGGTAACATTGGTTATCTCACCCTCAACCACTGTGCCTGACGGGTAGTTGTTATAGGCAGTCTGCCAAGGATCCGGGGTAAGCTGCTTGACGCCCAGAGAGAAGCGCTCGTTGTCCTTGTCGATTTTCAGGACAACCGCCTGAATGGTATCTCCCTTGGCATACTTCTCGGCCGGATGTTTGATGCGTTCGGTCCAGGACAGATCGGAGACGTGAATGAGTCCGTCGATACCTTCCTCGATACCGATGAATACACCGAAATCGGTGATGTTCTTGATCTTGCCTTCGATAATTGCCCCAACCGGATAACTTTCGATGACCATGTCCCAGGGATTGGGCTGAAGCTGCTTCATTCCCAGGGAAATGCGCTTGGTCTCTGGTTCGATGTTGAGCACCATGACCTCGATATTGTCGCCCACCGCTACAATTTTGGAAGGATGACGGGGCTTTTTCGACCAGGTCATCTCGGAAACATGGATGAGTCCTTCGACCCCTTCTTCAAGCTCAACGAACACCCCGTAGTCGGTGATCGAAACAACCTTACCCACCGCCTTTTCACCAAGCGGGTAACGGTCGGCAACGGTTGCCCAGGGATCGTCGCGCAGCTGTTTTATGCCCAGGCTGACCCGATCGTTGTCACGGTCATACTTGAGAACCTTGACCTCGACTTCCTGTCCCACCTTATAGAGCTTGGCCGGATGGGAAACCCTGCCCCAGCTCAGATCGGTAATGTGACAGAGGCCGTCCATACCGCCCATATCGATGAACAGACCGTAGTCGGTGATGTTGGTGATCGAACCGCTGATGATCTGACCCTCTTCCAGACGCGAGCGCATCTCTTCACGCAGCTTGTTGCGTTCTTCCTCGAGAATTGCCCGTCGGGAAATAACCACATTGTTGCGTTTGCGATTGAACTTAAGGATCTTGAATTCATATGATTGGCCAATCAGACCGTCGAGATCTTTTACCGGCCGCAGGTCTATCTGGGAATAAGGCAGGAAGGCGGGTACGCCGATATCGACCGACATACCGCCCTTTACCCGGCTCTCGATGTTGCCCTGAATGGTGCCGTCAGCTTCCTGAATCCTGGCAATATCTTCCCAGACCTTGATGGCGATCGCCTTCTCTCGAGACAGAAGCAAACCACCCTCGTCTTTGCGCCGTTCGACGAATACTTCTATACTGTCGCCGACCTTGATCTCCTCTGCGTCTTCCAAGCGAAATTCAGATTTAGGGATATAGCTCTCAGCCTTGTCCCCGACATCGACGAGGTAACAGTCGTCGTCTTCGCCTATGATAGTGCCATACGCGACATTACCGACTTCGACGACTTTGTTGTTTTCTTCCATCTCGAAAAGCTCGGCAAAGCTGAGCTCTTCATTGTTCTCTGTTTGGTTTGATTGGTTGGTTTCTTCACTCATTGGTTTACTCGTTGCGCGGGTACATCCCGCAGGGTTTTGTTTTTAATCTCAGCCTGTTCTTCAACAGGCGCTGCAAAAGCCGATTGAATGCGATCCAATGTACAGATGGCACCCCCAACAGGGGAATCGAATTTTATACCATGAAAATGATGGAGAGACAATGTTTTATTCAACCTCCAGGTATGGAAAAAGGGAGGAAGCAAAGGAAAAATTTCTCACTCAAAATATGGTCAGGATCCGAGACACCACGTGGGGGGAACATCGCCTCCCTGGGAAATCAGATAATTTCTTGCAAATTCGATAACTTATTGCTTCATAATTTTTATTGAGGTTGCTCCGGGCCGGTTTCCAGGGGAAGGCCTGCCTGCCGCCATGATTCGATGCCTCCGCCCAAGTTGTAAATCTCACGATACCCGCGGGCAAACATTACTTTTCCGGCTACAAAGCTGCGGCCGCCAACGGCACAGACGAGTATCAGCGGTTGGTCGGGATCGCCCTGGAAGACACCTCGGATGACATCTCCCATGGGCACGAGCCTGGACTCGGCAATGCGCAGTTCTTCACGCTCCTGCGGCGACCTGACATCTATTATCTGCAAGTTTTCCCTGGTTTTCATCAGCTCGACCGCTTCTGTGGCGGATACCGTCTTGAAAAGCGGAGCTGTAATCGCGGGCTCTGCTGACGCCGTGTCCGGGTCAGCTCTGAGGGAATGACTAGACAGCAGAAGACCGCCAATTGGCAGCAACATGAAAGTGATAAGGGCAGCCAGTAAGAAACGCTTCATGAGATGGATCGGGTAATCTGGGAGGGGGGACCAGGTGACGGCGGCTGTCTGTTTGAGCGGTTGGCAGACAGCCGCCGTTTGGTCAATTGATTATTGCTTTCCTTGGATTTTCATTTCGTCCATATAGGGGCCGAAGAGCTGTTCGTATTCTGGAATCGCTTTTCTTAATATAACTCCGAAATGACCTATGTCACTGGCGTTGACCACCAGGTTGGCGGAATTGGACAGGGCCTCGAGATTATAGAAGGTTTGAAACTCCGGTCCGACAAGGACGTAGAACATATAACGCCGGCGCGACATTTCCATATTGCAGAGCATCCGATGCAGCGGATCGTCCTGGAAATCACCCTGTACGCATTCGGTATTGAGCACCACACAGGAGTAGTTGATAAACTGCATCTGGGTGAGTACATCCCCGGTCCTATCTGCAGTCTCTGCTCTGTAGCCCATTCCAGCCATGGCGCTGCTCATTTTCTCCCTGGCCTCCCCGGCATTGGCCAGGATCAGAGCCTGGGGAATATCGGAGACAATTTCTTCATCCTCGAAGACTCCTTCCTTGAGCCACCCGATATCAGGTGGTGCGGGAGGCTTTACCGCCACCGCGTCACCTGCGTACAAATCCTCTCTGCTCAGAGGTATGGCCTCCCCGCACTGACTGCACTTGAGACGAAGTTTCTGACCAGGGTGAAGTTGCTCCAGGCTTTTTTCCAGTTTGGTGTTGGATTTATGGGATTTACCGCAGGCGCTACATGTGATCTTCATAACCGTCTCTCTTCTGCTGTTCTACTGGGTTCAGACATCACCTTCTACCCCGGTGAAAAAGGAATGGAAATTAGTAGCCAAACGACTCATCTTCCTCTTCTTCCATGGCCAGATCTTTGAGAGACGAGGTGTCCTCTCCCCGGGCTGCCTTGATCTGGTCGATACCACGGAAGATCTCGTTACGATACGAACAATATCTCACCGCCGACTCCTCGGTGATCAAACCATGACTGAACAATTCAAGAATGTGCTGGTCGAACGTCCTCATTTCCAGCGCGGAACCGGCCTTGATGACCTCGTAGAAGGTCTTGTCCTCGGTTTCGCCGTTGAGAATCAGATCCCTCACCCGGAGGCTGGTGCAGAGGATCTCCATGGCCGCGACCCGGCCGCCGCCGACTCTGGGCAATAAGCGCTGGCTGACAACCCAGCGGATGGTATCCGACAGCCGGTGGCGGATCTGGGGCTGCTCCTCCTGCTCGAACATACCCAGGCAGCGGTTAATGGCCTGACCGGCATCGATGGTATGCAGGGTGGACAGCACCAGATGACCAGTTTCAGCGGCGGTCAGACCGATCTCCATAGTTTCCTTATCGCGCATCTCACCGACCAGGATAACCTTGGGCGCCTGCCTCAGCGCCGCCCTCATCCCCATCGCATAGCTCGAGAAATCATGCCCCAGCTCGCGCTGGTTAAAGGTCGCCTGGTTATGGGTGTGCATGTATTCAATGGGATCTTCCAGCGTGACCACGTGCACTGCGCGTTCCTGGTTGATACGATTGAGCAGGGCCGCCAGCGAGGTCGTTTTACCGGTGCCGGTGGCGCCGGTGAAGATGATGATGCCGTTGAGTTCGGCTGCCATTTTTACAAAGGCAGGTGGAAAATTCATGCTTTCAATGGAGGGAACCTTGGTCTCCAGCTTACGCATCACCGTGGTGATGTAGCCTTTGGTGGTAAAGATATTGACCCTGAAACGGGCGTCTTCGCTGAATGCATATGATAGATCGCAAGAGCCGTTGGCAACCAGATCACTGAGCAATCGCTTGTTGTTGCCAATCAAGTTCAGGGCGAAAGTTTCAGATTGAAACGGCGTCAACTCCTTGATTGGAGGCTCCACCTCGACCGATTTCAGTACACCTGCCGATTCCACCTGCAATGTCTTGCCAACTGTAATATTCAAGTCGGACACATTGGGGTGGGATTCCAGCATCGCGGTGATCCAATAATCAATCTCCGTCTTTTTCATACCAACCTCCTGAAAATTTGTGCAATATTCACCTATTTCATTGTATACTCTAATAGATTTTTCAAAATGTACAGTTTTTTCTAACATTTTCCGCTCATTCTGACGCAAGTCGTGGGCGGATTTTCTTTGAGCGAGGTACCCCTATGGCAATCCCCCTTCGCAGTGCCACCACAACCCAGGGCAGAAAAATGGCTGGAGCCCGCAGTCTCTGGCGGGCAAACGGAATGCGAGAGGAGCACATGACCAGACCGGTGATTGGCATCGTCAACTCTTTCACCCAATTCGTGCCCGGCCATATGCACCTCCATGAAATTGGTCAGCATCTTAAGAAAATCATTGCAGAAAAAGGCTGTTTCGCGGCGGAATTCAACACCATCGCCATCGATGACGGCATCGCCATGGGTCATGACGGCATGCTTTACTCCCTGCCTTCAAGGGATCTGATCGCCGACAGCGTCGAATACATGTGCAACGCCCACACTGTCGATGCCATGATCTGCATATCCAATTGCGACAAGATCACACCGGGTATGCTGATGGCCGCCATGCGCCTCAACATCCCGACCATCTTCGTCTCGGGCGGACCGATGGAAGCAGGGGTCGACGGTGAGGACAAGTATGATCTCATCGATGCGATGGTCATGGCTGCCGACCAGGACGTCTCCGACAGCGATATCGAGCGCATTGAGCGCTGTGCGTGCCCCACGTGCGGGTCCTGCTCCGGCATGTTCACCGCCAATTCGATGAATTGCCTCAACGAGGCACTCGGGTTGGCGCTGCCCGGTAATGGTACAGTGGTGGCGACCCACGCCACACGGATCGAACTGTTTGAAGAAGCGGCTGAAAGAATCGTTGAAATGGCCGAGGACTATTACGGTAACGAAGACAGCTCGGTGCTGCCTCGGTCCATTGGCACCAAAGCCGCGTTCATGAACGCCATGTCGCTCGATATCGCCATGGGCGGATCGACCAACACGGTACTGCATCTTCTGGCCATTGCCCATGAGGCAAAAGTCGATTTCACCATGAGCGACATCGATGAACTGTCCAGAAAGATCCCCAATCTGTGTAAAGTGGCACCTTCTTCGTCCTACCACGTGGAAGATGTGAACAGGGCCGGCGGCATCATGGGTATCATGGCAGAGCTGTCTCGAGCCGGACTCATTGATACCTCGGTGAGCCGGGTGGACAGCCCGAGCCTCGGAGCACTACTCACAAGTCACGACATAACTTCAGACACTGCTTCTGCAAAAGCCCGGGACCTGTATCTGAGCGCCCCGGGAAATATCGGCCGCAACCTGGTCATGGGCTCGCAGAGCTCTCGATATAAGGAGGCCGACATCGACCGGCAGAAGGGATGCATTCGTTCAGTTGAACACGCCTACTCTAAAGACGGTGGACTGGCCGTTTTGTTTGGCAATATCGCTGAAAAGGGGTGTATCGTCAAAACCGCGGGAGTGGACGAATCCATCCTGGTCTTTTCCGGTAAAGCCCGCGTCTGCGACTCCCAGGAGGACGCCTGCGACGCGATTCTGGACGGTTCCATCAAGGCTGGCGACGTGGTTGTCATACGCTACGAGGGACCGCGCGGCGGCCCTGGCATGCAGGAAATGCTTTACCCCACCTCCTATCTGAAGTCGATGCATCTTGGTAAGGAGTGCGCCCTGGTTACCGACGGCAGATTTTCCGGGGGCACTTCCGGCCTGTCGATCGGGCACGTGAGCCCCGAAGCCGCTGCCGGCGGAGCGATTGGTCTGGTGCAGGACGGAGACCCCATCGAAATAGACATTCCCGGTCGCACCATCAATGTGGCAATCAGTGCTGATGAACTGCAGAAAAGAAAAACCGAAGAAGAGAAACGCGGTTCCCTGGCATTCACTCCACCGCCGCGTCCCCGTCAGATTTCAACCGCCCTGAAGGCCTACGCCCTGCTGGCATCATCCGCCGATGCGGGTGCAGTCAGAGTTATTCCGGATTAATTCGAAAAGCGGCGGTGATCACCATACCGATCTCCGCCGCCACTCATCGAAATCCCACATAAGTTTTGGAAACTTATATCTTTTTCTTTTTTACTCCCGGTGCTTAAAAATCTTGCTTTTCGCCATACAGGAGTTACCATATTCTTGTTGATAATGGTTATCAGTCTCATCGACTAAAGGTGCGAAACTACTATTGAACTTGCATCTGATGTATTTGTAACTAAAATGACATGATTAGGTGACCGTCTCCCATTCAACCCTATCGAGTGCACCCGTGAAACCGACCGACATTACAAATCCCGAGTATTTTCACAAAGTGGTTGATTGTCAGTACGCCTGTCCGGCCCACACCAACGTTCCCGAATATATCAGGTTAATCCTCCACGAAAACTATACCCAGGCCTACATGATCAATTGGGTTTCGAACGTGTTTCCAGGAATTCTCGGCCGGGTCTGCGACCGGCCCTGCGAGCCCGCCTGCCGTCGGGTCAGGGTCGAAAACGAACCGGTCGCCATCTGTCGGCTCAAGCGTGTGGCCGCCGACAACCGCGATGAGGTGCAGCCTCTGCTGTTCCGCGCCCCCGAGAAGAAAAACGGCAAACGGATTGCGTTGATCGGGGCAGGACCGGCCTCTCTGACGGTGGCCCGGGACCTGGCCGCGCTCGGCTACGAGTTGGATCTGTTCGACGACCAGCCCATGGCCGGTGGTTTTATACGCAGCCAAATCCCCTCTTTCCGTCTCCCTGAAGAAGTGCTCAACACTGAGCTCAACTATATTCTGGACATGGGCGGCATCACTACGCATTTTCAGACTTATGTTGCAGATATCCGCGACGTAATGGATAAAGGCTACGATGCCATCTTTGTCGGTACGGGGGCTCCCCGCGGTCGCGATCTGCCGGATCTGCCGGGCAGAAAGGAAGGGGATAAAAAAATCCATATCGGCATCGAATGGCTTGCAGCAGTAGTCTTCCAGCATGTTGAAAAAGTAGGTAAAAAAGTATTGGTGCTCGGTGGCGGCAATACCGCCATGGACTGTTGTCGTACTGCCCGGCGCCTCGGGGGAGAGGATGTCAAAGTAATTGTCCGCAGTCCGATGGCTGAAATGAAGGCCTCGGAATGGGAAATCGAGGATGCGGTCAAAGAAGATATCCCGATCATAGATAACCACGTGCCGCTTGAGTTCGTAGTTGAAAACGGCACCCTGGTCGGTATGCGCTTTGAGAAGGTCAAACCCGAATATGATCAGAACGGAAAGCGCAGCCTGGTGCCGACCGGCGAAGACCCCGCCTTCTTTGAATGCGATGAGGTACTGCTGGCCATTGGTCAGCAGAACGCGTTTCCCTTCATCGATGAAAAATCAGGGATTGAATTTAACGAATGGGGGCTGCCGGTATTGGACCCGGTCACCTTGCAGTCGTCAATTCCGCACATTCTTTTTGGCGGAGACTCCGCTTTCGGTCCGGGCAATATCATTATTGCCGTCGCCCACGGCCATAACGCGGCGATTTCCATCGACCTTTTATGTCAAGGCAAAGACACCCATGACCGCCCCGAACCGAAAGTGACGCTGGCCGGCCAGAAGCTGGGCTTTCATGACTGGATCTACGACAGCCAGATAACCGAAGACGAACGCCAGATCGTGCCCACGGTGGAAAAGGCCAAAACACTGCGTGATCGACTGGTCGAGGTCGAATTAGGCTTTCCGGTCGGCTCCGGTAAAACGGAGGCGAAGCGCTGCCTCAATTGCGATGTCCAAACGGTCTTTGACTACGCCCTCTGTATCGAGTGTGACGCCTGCGTTGATATCTGTCCGACCAGCTGCATTAATTTCACCGAAAACGATGACGAGGAAGCCTTGCGCGAAAAGCTCATCGTACCTGCCCGCAACCTTGATGAGGACCTCTACGTCTCCGAGATTCTGCCGACGGGCAGGGTTATGGTAAAGGACGAAAACGTTTGCCTGCATTGCGGCATGTGCGCGGAACGGTGCCCGACGGCAGCCTGGGATATGATCAAATATTCCTACAAATCTCCAATAGCCGGTGATCCATGAAAAGAATCGAACGAACAAACGATTTTGTAGTACGCTTTGCCAATGTCAACGGTTCAGGGTCGGCGAGTGCCAACAACCTTTTCGCCAAGGTAGTCTACCGGCTCGGTGTACCGGTCAGCCCCAAAAATGTCTTCCCTTCCAATATTCAGGGATTGCCGACCTGGTACGAGGTCCGAATTAACGACAAGGGTTACCTGGGCAGAAGGGGTGGGGCCGATTTGATCATCGCGGTGAACGGCCAGACCCTGCGTGATGATTACGATATGGTGCAGCCCGGTGGCTACTTCCTCTACGATTCCACCAAGGATTTGCCCGCCGGTTTCAACCGCGACGACATCACCGTGATCGATATACCCCTCACCCAGCTCTGCAACGACGAATTCAGCGACAATCGAATGCGCCAGCTGATGAAAAATATCATCTACATTGGCGCGCTCGCCTACCTGCTGGATATTGGCTTGGATCCGGTAACCGATTCGATCACCACGCAATTCGCCAAAAAGCCAAAGCTCGCTGAACCCAACATCAAGGCGCTGGAAATTGGCTACCACTATGCCGAAGAACACCACACCGATTCGTGCGGCCTGTCGATACAGGCTTCGGACGCCGTGGGCGATCAAATCCTCATCGACGGCAACAGCGGTGCTGCCATGGGGGCCCTTTACGCAGGCGCTACTGTGGTTGGCTGGTACCCCATTACCCCGTCAACTTCGGTGGTCGAGGCTTTCGAGCGCTTCGCCGGCCGCTATCGCCTGGACCCTGATACGGGAAAAAGAAGGTATGCCGCCATCCAGGCCGAAGACGAACTTGCCGCGATCGGTATTGCCATAGGAGCGGGATGGAACGGAGCCCGCGCTTTCACGGCAACTTCGGGGCCGGGGATTTCCCTGATGAGCGAATTTCTTGGTCTTGCCTATTTCACTGAAATCCCGGTGGTGCTGATCAACGTGCAGCGCAGCGGGCCAAGCACCGGCATGCCGACCAGGACCCAGCAGTCCGACCTGCTGGCCTGTGCCTATG
>CBFCWR010000065.1:0-11396 GCA_965601575.1 uncultured Desulfofustis sp.
ATCAGCAGGATATCGGCCACATTCATATTCTGCTGGGTGACGACGAAGTCATCCTGGTACACCCGGGCAATCCTGGTGCTCAGAATCGGGTCGGCCAGGATACAGCCCCCCGCCGGTGCGGGAAAGTCGGTGATGCCGAAGCTTTTAGCGAGGGCTATCTGGCGGGAGCGTCCCCGGCCGCTGAAATCCAGCAGTTTCTCACGATCGACCCAGCCCTGTAATTCCGCCTCGGTGGGATTCATCAGTTTAGCGCTGAGCGGTCTGAGCAGCAGGCTGCGGGTGGCCGAGTCGCGCTCGATGACATTGAGGGTGTCGCGTCTCTGGGACATGGGCCGCTGGCCCAGTACTTCTCCGGTTATCAGGAACGAAGCGCCACGTTCTTCGAGCATGGCCTTGGCCCGCTCGAGCATGAAAATTTTGCAGTCGATGCAGGGATTGAAATATTTTCCGAACCCATGGGAGGGAGTGCGCAGCATCTGCAGATATTCTTCGCTGATGTCGTAAACCGATGCCTCGATACCGAACTTTTCCCTTATCTCGCGACGGTACCCCACCGGGTCCCTGAGGATGTCGTAGCCGAAAAAGGGGCTGACAAATTTCATTGCCAGCACTTCAACCCCCTGCGCCATGACCACCCGGGTGGCACAGATCGAGTCGAGCCCGCCGGAAAAGAGGCTGATCGCCCTGACCCCGCTCATGCGGCTATCTTGCCCTTGTCGAGAAGCTCCCGGGCCCAGGCTTCCGTCTGATTGGTGGCCGACTCCCCGGCCAGCATGCGGGCCAGCTCCTCCACCCGCTCATCTTCCTTGAGCCGGCTCACACTGGTGATGGTACGCCCGTCCCTCAGCTTTTTTTCGACTCTGAAATGGGAACTGCCCCGGGCCGCGATCTGCGGCAGGTGGGTGATGCAGATGACCTGGTGATGGTTGGCCAGCTCTTTTATCTTGCGGGCCACCGATTCGGCGGCCTCGCCGCCGACCCCGGCGTCGACCTCGTCGAAAATCACCGTCTCGACCATATCCTTGCGGGCCAGAAGGCACTTGAACGCCAGCATCAGCCTCGACAGCTCTCCGCCCGAGGCGACCTGGGCCAGCGGCCGCGGCGGCTCCCCCGGATTGGGGGCGAAAAAAAACTCGAGCCGGTCAAATCCCGTGGGCCGGAGATTATCGCTGAGTATCTCCACCGGTTGAAAGCGCACTTCCACTCCCGACTGCTCGAAGGCCAGCGATTCAAGCTCCCTGGTCATCGCCCGCTCCATTTCGGCTGCGGTCCTGTGCCTTGCCGCAGACAGCTTTTCCGCAGCTTCCAGGGCCTCCACCTCGAGGGCGTCGGTTTTTTCCCTCTGGCGCTCGATGTCGGCATCAAGATTGTCGAGTACTTCGAGCTCCTGCCGGGCTTTATTCAAATAACTCAGCACCTCGGCCAGGCTTTCCCCGTATTTTCTTTTCAATCCCGTCAACTTGTCGAGACGACCGTTGATGGTCTCCAAGCGGGCCGGATCATTGTCCAGCGCATCGGAATATGAACGGAGCTGAGAACTGTAATCCTCGGCCAGAAAAGAGTAGGCGCCCAGGTGCTCGGCCAGTTCTTCAAGCTCCGGATCGAGCTGGGTGAGCTGTTCGAGGTTTTTGCGAATCACCGCCAGGTTGTCGGTAACCGATCCGGCCAGCAGTTCATAGCATTCCCTGCTCAAACGGATCAGGGTTTCCCCGTTTTTCAAGCGGTTGCGCTCGATCCCGAGTCGTTCATCTTCACCAATTTCAGGGGCGATTTCATCTATTTCACGGATCTGAAAAGAGAGGAAGTCCCGGCGCTGCTCCCGTTCCCGCTCGCGTTCCACCAACTCCTGCAATTGTTGGCGGGCGGTGCGCCAGGCTTCGTAGCCCGCCCTGAACTCATCCCGCATGTCCTGGTGATCCCCGAGGATATCGAGAAACTCGAGGTGCATGGCAGGCTGGAGGAGCTGCTGATGTTCGTGCTGGCCGCCGATCGACAACAGCCGAAAACAGACGTCCTGTACTATCTTGGCGGTGGCCATCGAACCGTTGATGTAGAATCGACTCCGACCGTTCTGTGAAATCACTCGCTTGAACAGGATTTCGTTGGCCTCGCCAAAGCCGCTGGCGAGCAGAAGATCGCGCAGCTGCCGGTAGTGTTCGCCAATCTCGAACAGGGCTTCGACCGTGCAGCTCTCGGCCCCGCTCCTGATCCACTGGGCCGATCCCCGGCCGCCGCTGAGCAGGCCGATGGCACGCATCATGATCGACTTTCCGGCGCCCGTCTCGCCGGTCATCACCGCCAGCATGTCGCCCTGGGTGCGGTCGAATCGCAGGTGCAGGGTATCGATCAGGGCCAGGTTTTCTACTTTGAGTTCGAGAAGCATTGAAAGCGTGAAGGATTTAT
The DNA here is from genome assembly GCA_965601575.1 of uncultured Desulfofustis sp. Lineage (GTDB taxonomy): Bacteria > Desulfobacterota > Desulfobulbia > Desulfobulbales > Desulfocapsaceae > JABDQA01. The sequence continues at coordinate 2,404 of CBFCWR010000065.1, forward strand.
GGGAATGAGCAGCGCTGTTGCCGCGGCCAGCGAGGTTGCCGTTCAGAATCAACCGATAAGCCGTTCCAACTCACCGTCTGCGGGAAATCTGCCGAGACGTTTCTTGGAGAAAATCAATTTTCCGTCGACCGTGATCTCATAGACTCCGCCTCCGGAGGCGACCAGTTCGACGTCGGCGTCGTATTTCTTTCTCAGTTCGGCTTCCAGCCCGGAAGCGCGAGGCTTGTAATTTCACGCGGCACAATATTCGATGGATATTTTCATTGGTCTCTCCTGGATTGTTCTACCGCTTAAAATGATTCTGGCTGGTTCCGGCAACGAGCATTATTATAAGAATCTGAATGGGAATATCCAGCATAAAGAACAAGGTCATGACCGAACCCGAAGACACTCACCCGGAAAGTGGCATAGCCGAACAGCTTAAGCACAGAGAGCAGGAGCATCTTTCGCCTCTTGCGGCCAGGTCAGACACCGGCCTCAGGCGCAGGGATGAAGAGCTGCAGGGCTACCGCCAGAATTATGCCCAGGACGCCGACCGCATCCTCCACTCCCGATCCTATGCCCGCTACATAGACAAAACCCAGGTATTCTGCCTGATCAGAAACGATCACATCACCCACCGGGTTCTGCATGTCCAGCTTGTCTCCCGGGTGGCCAGAACCATCGGCCGTTATCTCTTTCTCAACGAAGACCTGATCGAGGCGGTGAGCCTCGGCCACGACATCGGTCATCCGCCGTTCGGCCACGCCGGCGAGTCGTTTCTCTCGGAACTCTGCGCCGAGCACGGTCTACCTGCCTTTCAGCACAATATACAGTCGCTCCGGGCCATCGAAAAACTGGAACGCAAAGGCAGGGGCTGGAACCTCTGCCTGCAGACGCTGGACGGTATTTTATGCCACGACGGCGAGGTGCACCAGGACCAAATCACCCCTGCCCCGCTCAACGATTTCACCGAATTCGACCTCAAAGTCGAGCTCAAATCGGCCAACCCCGCCCTCGACCTGCACCCCATGACCCTGGAAGGATGCGTGGTGAGGATGGCGGACACCGTGGCCTACATAGGCCGGGACATCGAAGATGCGATCATCCTCGGGCTCATCAAGCGCAGCGACCTGCCGGAAAGATGTACATCGCTGCTCGGTGAAACCAACGGCACCATGGTCTATTCCCTGGTCACCGATCTGATCCGTCACAGCCGTGTACCCGCTCCCGGAGACAGCTGGTCTGGAGAGGCTGGTTCCATCGGTTTCAGCGAGGAGGTGGCCAGCGTCTTGAAGGAACTCAAGGACTTTAATTATCAGCATATCTACCTGGCTCCCCGGACCCAGGAGTATATGCCGCAGATCAAGAGTTGCTACAGGGCGCTGTTCGAGCATTACCTCGAGCATCTGGAAAAGGGCACGTCCGAGTCGCTGGCCGTTGATCTTCTCGAAGACCTCGACCACTCGTACATCGCCAGCCAGCCCGCCGCCGCCCGGGTGCGTGATTTCATCGCCGGCATGACCGATGACTATTTCCTCCGCCAGGCCGAGCAGATCGGCTGTTCGATTCCCCCGCTGCGCTACGAATTCAGCTGACCGAGATTGCACGACTTCCTCTGCCCCTGCTATTCTGTAAGTTCTAGAGTGTCCAGTTCGTGTACACCTGGGGACCGTACAGGGAGCATTGCGGCGCTGCGGTAAATGCACTTCGCGTGCAAAACCCCTCTTATCAAACAATCCCCTTCCTAACAAAAAAAAGATTTGCGCGGAGTTTTCAATCGGCATGGTTTTTGCGAGTGGTGTAACAACATTGTGCCACACGATGTAGCGCGGGATTTCCGCACCCCTGAACCACCTCGCTTTGAATAATTATGACAACAAAACCTTTTTGCCTGTGATGGGGGAGGCAGCCCAATGGAATCGGCAGCAACAGCACATCGCGACCATCTGTCCCTGGAGATCATCAGGATCCGCAACCATGCCATCCGGTCACTAATGACAGATCATGGCCTGGAACTGCATCAGATTATGAACGTCACCCTGCGCGACATCGACCTTGACAAAAAGCGGCTCGGTGTTGAGCAACACAGCGACGCTGCTCCACGCTATCTATCGCTTTCACACGCTACCGCCACGGCGCTGGCCCACTACCTGAGGGTAAGATCCCCTTCGAGGGAGAAAAAACTGTTCCTCAGCGAACACGCCACGGACAGGAGCTGCTCACTCACCCGGACGATAGAGTGGCAGTCGTTCAGCTAACTGGTGAAATAATGACTATTCATCCCGATACGATACAGAAACTTGCCGATCTCTGGGAAAACTGTCCTGCCGAGCTGCAGACGTCTCTGATCAAGAAATATCTTGATCAGCTCAACAGCGGTCATGCAGGAGACTGGGCAGAATACCTGGCCGACGAATTCTGTGCGTCACAGATCACACGGCTCAGGGACCTGCTCCAGAGATAGGAGGTCCCCCCTCAGATAATTTCGGCAGTTCGGGTAGCGCTGCTTCGAACCATTCCGGGAAACTTTTTTCCAATCCAGCCATTTCTCTCTCCAGTCATACAGCCGCAAACCGGCTCTTGTATTTCAGAGAAAAGGTCTGTCGGCGAGCAGCCAATCCCCATCTTATGAGTAATGTGAGCACCAATCTCAATCTTCACCTATTTCGTGATTATTAGTTTCGTATAATTAATTCCTCAGAGTAGTCTATAGACGACGAGTACGACACAGTGATGCAAGGTGCGGGTGGTCACTGTCTGGCCACGCGTCCCTTGGACAGAACCAAGGGGGTTCCGATATGAAGAACATGCTCCTGCTGCTCCTCGCGCTTATCTGCCTCTCAAGCCAACCGCTCGCTGCCGGTCAGCTCACTATCCTGACCGAAAATCTGCCGCCCCTCAACTACCTGGATAACGGCACCCTGGTCGGTTCCTCAGTCGAGATCGTCCAGGAGATTCAGAAAAGGATCGGGTCGGCCGAGCCTATCCAGGTGTACCCGTGGGCCCGGGCTTACAAGATGGCCCTCGAGGAGGAGAACGTCATTCTCTTCGGCATGACGTACACCCAGGATCGGAGCGAGCTGTTCAAATGGGTAGGCCCTCTGGCCACCAAAAGTGACATCCTGCTGGCCAGAAAAGATGCGCCCGTAGCGATCGCCAGCCTGGAAGACGCAAAAAAGGTTGAACGGATCGGTACCCTGCGAGATGACGTGCGCGGAAAAATGCTCGAAAAACTGGGCTTCACCAATCTCGAGCCGGTATCCGACGAGCAGAAAAACGCGCAGAAACTGGCGCTCGGCCGCATCGACCTGTGGGCCTATAAAAAACCGGGATTCAGAACAGTCTGCGAACTGGCCGAAGTTGACCCTGAGCTTTTCGTCGAGGTCGCTCATCTGAAGAAGAGCGAACTTAAAATCGCTTTTTCGAAAAAAACCTCGGATGAGATCGTCGCCAGATGGAAAAAAGCGTTTGATGAGATGGTGGCGGACGGTACCGTCCAGACGATCAAGGACAAGTGGCATATAGAATAGTGCGACCCAACTATCCCGCTCGATCCCTTGAAACTTTAGAAAAGCAGGTAAACGGTGACAATCAAGCTAAGCTGGTGGCTGGTGATCATTATTCTGATTCAGGCCCTTCCCGTTTCGGCGGCCAATCAGGAACTGCGCATCGCGATGCTGCTCTGGCGCGGGGAAACCGAGGCAGAAGTTGGCTTCAAGGAGGGCTTGCAGGAATTGGGGTATCAGACCACCTTTGAGATTCATGACGCCGCCCAGGACCTCTCCAAACTGGGGGCTATGCTGCGTACGATCAACAATAACCTGATCGCCTTCGACTATGTCTACACCTTCGGCACCACCGTCTCCCGCAGGGCCAAGGTGGTGATCGGCGGCAAGATGCCGCAGATATTCAACATAGTCACCGATCCGGTTGGGGCAGGAATCATTGACAATCTCGAATCGCCGGGCCCCACAGTCGGCGGCGGCAGCGACAGGATCGAAATTACCCGACAACTGGACGAAGTGAGCCGGCTGATCACCTTCGACAAGCTCGGATTTTTCTTCAACCCGCGGGAAAAGAACTCCATGATCACCAGGGATGAACTGCATCGGTATGGCAAAGAAAAGGGCTTCAAAGTGATCGATTTCCCCTCCCCCCCGGTGGGTCAGGTGCTGCAGCGCAACTTGCAGATGCTCGAAGACACGCCGGATATGGTCGATGCCGTCTATCTTGCCCCCGACAGTTACCTGAGCTCGGAAGCTGAGCTTATCGGATCCCACCTGCGCAGAGGAAAAATCATCAGCATCACGCAAATCCGCTCGCTGATAGAGCACGGTGTGCTCATCGGCGTGACCGGCGATTACCATGAACTGGGCCGCGCGGTTGCCTCCATCGTTGACCGCCACCAGAAAGGGGTGGCCTTCGAGAAGATTCCCGTGGCCCATTTCACCAGTCTCAAACTGCTCGTGAACAGACCCAGCGCCGCTCTGCTGGGCCTCAATCTTGACGGATCATTGCCAGCCAACGCCGAACTGATCGACTAGCCGATGAATTCACCGCACTCCTTCACCAGTGTCAGCAGACGATTGAGCTCAGCTTTCGTGGGAGTGGTGACCACCGTGCTGCTGATTTTCGGTGTGCTGGCGGTTATCGTCGACAACGCCAAGATCAGCCAGGAACTTGAAACCAGACTCGACACCGCCCTGAAGCTTTCCACCGTCAGCCTGCCGACCCCGCTCTGGAATCTCGACAGCACCGTGGTGGACGACTTCATCGGCGCACTGTTTCTCGACAGCGCCATCGTCCATGCGGAAGTGGTCTGGGGGGAACAGCTCATCGCCAGGCATAGCGCCGAACTCTACAAAGACGAAGAGGAGCCCGATTTCACCGACACCGACAGATTCATGGACAAAAGCAGCGACATACTCTTCGAGGGCAACAAAGTAGGGATAATCAGGCTGGTCATGTCGCGCGAGAGCGTCAAGCAGGAGCTGATGATGACCATGGTCAAGATCATTGCGCTGATCATCTGTATCATCGGGGCGATCTTCTACACCTCGCTGCTGATCACCAGGAAGTACATCGCCCAGCCGCTCTCCAGTCTCAGTGAATCGGCCTCTTCGATTGCCCGCGGTAATCTGGATACGCCGGTGGACAAGACACGCGACGACGAGATCGGCGAGCTGGCGCTGCACCTGGATCAGATGCGCAGTTCAATCAAAGATCTGTTCTCCGAGGTGCATGCCAGCAAAGAACAGATCGAAGAGTACAGCAGGACGCTCGAGCAGAAGGTCGAAGACCGCACCAGGGAACTGGCCCAATCGGTCGAGGAACTGGAAGCGCTGGGCGAGGTCAGCCAGGTGGTCGGTTCCTCGCTTGATCTCGACCGGGTCCTGGGCTCCATCGTGCGCCACGCGGTGCTCTTTTCCGAGGCCAATGGCGGAATCGTCTTCACCTTCGAGAAAGATCAGCAGAAGTTCTTACTCAAGACCAGTTATGGCGTCACCCCAAGCTTTGAAGAGGAACTGCGCCATTCACGAATCACTCCAGGGGACAACTCTGCCCTCGGGCAGGCTTCTTTCAAGAGCGAGCCGGTTCAGATTGCGGATCTGGACAAACTGCCGGAATATCCCCTGGCCTGCGTCCGCCAGGAGGGCTACCACGCCCTGCTGGCGGTTCCCCTGATTGACGAAGAACAACTGGTGGGCGGTCTGGTGGTGCTGCGCAAAGAGGCGGGCACCTTCGCGGAACGCGGGGTCAATCTGCTGCACACTTTTGCCGTCCAGTCGATTCTCGCCATACGCAACGCCAGGCTGTTTGAGGAAATCGAGGAGAAAGGGCGGCAGCTGGCCCGGGCCGATAAACACAAATCGGAATTTCTGGCCAACATGAGCCATGAGCTCAGAACACCGCTCAACGCGATTCTGGGGTATACCGAGCTGATTATCGACCAGATCTACGGTGAAGTGCCGGAGAAGATAGTCGAGGTGCTCAGTCGGCTGGAAAAAAACGGCCGCCACCTGCTGAGTCTGATCAATGACGTACTCGATCTTTCCAAGATCGAGGCCGGCCGCTTCACCCTGAGTTTCGGCGACTATTCGCTGATCGAGCTGATCCAGACCGTCCTCGCCTCGGTTGAGTCGCTGGCGGCCGAAAAGAACTTGGCACTGACGACCAATCTGCCGGAAAAACTGCCGATCGGCAGAGGCGACGACCAGAGACTGGCCCAGGTGCTCCTTAACCTGGTGGGCAACGCCATAAAGTTCACTGAACAGGGCGAGATAACCATCGAGGCCAGCGTTGAAGATGATCGTTTCATCGTCTCCGTCACAGATACCGGCCCGGGCATCTCGGAGGAGAATCTGGCCACGCTGTTCACGGAATTTCATCAGCTTGACGGCTCAAGCACCAAGCAGAAAGGCGGTACCGGGCTGGGACTGTCGATCGCCAAGAAAATTATCGAGATGCATGGCGGCAGAATCTGGGTCAATTCAGCCCCCGATTCAGGCTCCACCTTCGCTTTCTCGATTCCGGTGCGGATGGAACACGGTTAGGGGGTAGCCATGTCACACACAATACTTGTGGTGGAAGATCAGGAGGACAACCGGCGCATTCTCAGAGATCTTTTGACCAGCAAAGGCTATGAGATCATCGAAGCGACCGATGGGCTGGCCGGGGTCGAAGCGGCTAAACGCGAGAGGGTTGATCTCATCCTGATGGACATTCAGCTGCCCACCATCGATGGCTATGAAGCCACCAGGAGAATAAAAGCAGACCCCGAAACGGCCGACGTGACGATAATCGCGGTGACCTCCTATGCCTTGAGCGGGGACAAACAGAAAGCGCTGGAGGCCGGCTGCGATGACTATGTGGCCAAACCTTACAGTCCCAGGGAACTGCTGGCCATGATCGAGCAGTATCTGGGCTGAATGCGGGAGAGTGAGCGATGCGGGATACGCCTCTGGTTCTGATAGTTGAAGACACCCCCGCCAGTCTCGAGATCATGCAGCTGCGTCTCGAGGCCAGCGGCTACGAGGTGATTACCGCGACCGACGGGGAGGCCGGGCTCGAGGCCGCCCAGACCTTGCTGCCCGATCTGATCCTGCTCGATATTATGATGCCCAGGATGGATGGGCTGGAGGTCTGCAGAAGGCTCAAGGGCAACGAGCAGCTGCCCTTCATGCCGATCATCATGGTCACCGCCAAAACCGATACCAAGGATGTGATCGCCGGGCTCGAAGCCGGGGGGGACGAATATCTCACCAAACCGGTTGACCATGGTTCTCTGGTCGCCCGGGTCAAATCGATGCTCAGAATCAAGGAACTGCACGATACCGTGCTGGAACAATCGATCCAACTGGAAAATCAGCTGAAAACCGCCTCCAAGATCCAGACGCTGTTCTGGCCCGACTTGCCGGAACCGACCGGCGGCCTTCACAGTTGGGCAGTCTCCCAGCCCGCGGGTTATGTCGGCGGCGACTTCTATGATGCCATTACCCTGCCGGATGACAGCGTGCTTGCCTATGTTGCCGATGTCTCCGGTAAAGGGGTGCCGGCGGCCCTGATCATGGCCGCCGTCTCCACGAAAGTACGGGCCGAGGCGTCACTGCGGCAGGACCTCAACCTCATTCTGCAGGCCGTCAACAGGGCCACCTACGAGCTTGCTTCAGCAGAGGGTTATTTCACCACCATGCTGCTGCTCAAATACTGGCCTGCAACAAGGAAAATAGAGATGGTCAGGGCAGGGCACCTGCACCCCCTGCTGGTTTCTGCTTCGCACGTAAGGGAACTCTCTCACCTCAAGGGAGTCTCTCTTGGAGTACTGGATGAGGTGGAATATGAGATTTCCGAGCTGGTGCTGAACCCGGGTGAATCGTTGCTGCTGTTCTCAGACGGCGTCACCGAGGCCGAGAATGTGAGGGTTGAACAATTTGGCTACCAGCGGCTGATGGATCATCTATCGGCCGGCAGTTCTCTGCCCCGAGGTCAGGGTGTACTTGAAGCGGTTCAGGCATGGCGCGGTAAAGCAGCCGCCAACGATGATCTGACGATTTTCGAAGTCTGGTGTGAGCCCGGGTAGCACACGATAGCGCGTACGGGCAGGACTCGCGGAACTGCTCAATCAATAATGTAATCCCTCTGCAGCAGGATGTCTTCGACGTAGTCGCTGCTGCCAGGTTCCAGATACGCCTTGCTGACAATGAAAAGATTCTGAGCAAAACTCTTCGAGAGTTCGGTGTGCCCCCTGGGCCGAGACAGGAACTGCCCCGGTTGTTGGTGAAGGTCCCTGCTGGGACGGTGAAATATAATCGCCTCCTGGCACCGTCTCCTGGTGCGTGAGTGGTCGCCCATCGTCTTCCCCCCTTCTTACATCACGTCTGATAGTGGTGCAGAAGATCGTCCAACCCCATGGACGACCTCCCCATGACACTTCTATTTGCCAGGAGTGTGCCAAAACTGTCCGGGATCAAAAGCCACTTAAAAGAGATATAGTTAGGTTATTGAAAACGATGCAATAATTTACGATTACAGATGTATTTCTCAAGCAAATATGAATAGCGCGGGGAAGCGAAAGGGTCCTCGCGGTCGCCAGAAGCCACAAAAGCGTAAACTTTGTGTACAACCGGAACCGCAGATGTTAACTGAATGGTCAGAGTAGTTTTCTGGTCAATGGAAATTTGAGGATGGGCCGCAAAGCAGAAAGACAGAGACCGGTGGAGGTACCCAGACTCCACCGGTCTCTGCGATGGGAGCGTGTCATGTTTTTTGCAGGAACAAGGACCGGCTCGCCGTTACCCATTGCATAACAAGATGCGTGCCACTATCTCATATAATCTCCCGAGCGATTGTTCAATCGGCAGATGTCCTACGATATGGTACGTAATCCTACCTAATATGTTGAGTAACACCTGAATAAGAAAGAAAAAAAGATGCTCCCATTTTTGATATTATTTCAAATTCTTAAGAAGATTTAACCTAAGTCTAGCTGAGCGTTCTGAGGGGATCTACAC
>CBFCWR010000066.1:0-11330 GCA_965601575.1 uncultured Desulfofustis sp.
TGGCAGAAGCAATCGTGTCAATGGAAATGGCCTGAAACTAGTGCAACTTATCCATTTCTTTCTCACAAACGGTGATGCGCTCCGAGCAGCCGTTGCAGGTGTCTGATGAGATCAACTGTTGAGCACAGGTCGCTAGGTGAGCAGGGTGCGACCGTTCTTGTCGAGAATGTCACCACTGTCGACAAACGCGTAGGCGCTGTGCTTGTGGATCGATTCGAAGCTTTCGACGCTGGCGGAGAACCAGGTGATGTGTGGATGGTCAAGTGCAGCCAGGGCGACCTTTCTGACCACATCCTCGACGAACATCGGATTGTTGAAGGCCGTTTCGGTCACGTACTTTTCATCGGGCCGCTTGAGCAGTGAATAGAGTTCACAGGAACCGCATTGCTCGATGAGCTCGATCAGGTCCTCGACCCAGATCATCCTGCTGAATCTCACCGTGATGGTGATTTCCGCCCGCTGATTGTGAGCACCCGCTTCACTGATTTCTTTGGAGCATGGACAGAGTGTGGTGACCGGCACTGCCACGGTGAGTGAAAAACCGTTGTTTTCGCCGATGGTGCCGCTGAAAGTACAGCGGTATTCCATCAACGCCGAAGTGTCGGTGACCGGAGCCTGTTTTTCAAGGAAATAGGGGAAGCTCATATCGATCTGGGTGGACTCGGCATTGAAGAATTTCTGCACATCGGACAGCAGTTCCTGGAATTCCGACACGGCAATCTTATCGATATAGCGATTGATGATGGCCGTTATCGAACCTATGCAATTGGGCTGGAGTGCGGTTGCAACGCGGGTCTGTAAGCTGATATCTGCGATGGTGTTCTGGATGTTGCCATCCTTCTGCATCACTCGTATAGGCAGCTTGATGTTTTTGATTCCTGCGGTTTGTATCGCCATTGACGTATGTATTTCTTGTATCAGTACGGGCCGGCTTCTGGTGGACACCATATAGTCTTTTTCGATGAATTCACAGATTTTTCGGTGTACCTTTTATTTCTGATGGTGGTCGTTCACCTTATATCGTCCCTCCCGGGATATACAGATGACTGAATCAACAGAGAAAATAAGAATCGACAAGTGGCTGTGGGCGGCGCGGTTTTTTAAAACCCGTTCACAGGCCAGCCAGGCGGTACAGGGCGGAAAGGTACATGTCAACGGCCAGCGAATCAAACCATCCAGAACGGTGGGGGCAGGTGATGAATTACGAATCAATAAGCTGGAGCAGATATTTGAAGTTACCATAAAAGGGATAAACCAGTATCGCCGGCCTGCCAGCGAAGCGCGGGAGCTTTACGAGGAATCGGAAAAGAGCTTGAAAAATCGAGAAGAACAGTCCCAGATGCGCAGACTGATCAGGGCTCCGGGAGCTGCTCCCGCCAAACGACCTGATAAAAGAGACCGCCGCAAGATACGCCAATTCATAAAAAAAGATTAGACGAGGGAGTTGAGATGAACAAAATAACGCGTGCACTCATCAGCCTTACCGACAAGTCGGGAATTGAGGATTTTGCTGCCGCACTCGACGAGCTGGGTGTTGAAATACTATCCACTGGCGGGACCGCTGAGAGGTTGCGGCAGGCAGGTATTAGAGTCGTTGATGTTGCTGAATTCACCGGGTTTCCAGAAATGCTCGATGGCCGTGTAAAAACGCTCCATCCCAAAGTGCATGGCGGCATCCTCCACCAGCGCAGCAATGCCGACCATCTCAGCCAGTGCGATGCGCATGGAATTGCACCCATCGATCTGATTGCCGTTAACCTGTATGCCTTTGAAAAAACGGTCGCAGATCCTGACTGCAGGCTCGAAGATGCCATTGAGAACATCGATATCGGCGGGCCGACACTGCTGCGCGCATCGGCAAAAAATTTTCAGGACGTCACCGTCGTCGTCGATCCGTCTGATTATGAAACGATAATCCAGGAGATTAGGTCGACGGGCACGACCACCCTTAAAACCAGGTTTGAACTCGCCCGAAAAGTCTTTGCCCTGACCTCATCATACGATACCGCAATTTCACAGTGGCTCGACAAGGTGGATGTTGCCACCAATGACTACTTCAAGGGGGTGTAGCAATGCTGAATATCGCCGTACTCATTTCGGGCAGTGGACGGACGCTTGACAACTTTCACGAGCGCATTGAGAATGGTTCGCTCAATTGCCGGATTCAGGTGGTGGTTTCCAACGTGGACGGGGTCCTCGGCCTTGAAAAAGCGAAGAACTACGGATATCCGAACTTCGTGGCCAGGGACAGCGCCGCCACCAACGCCATATTGAAAGATTTTGACATTGATGTCATCTGCCTGGCCGGCTACTTGAAATTGTACACGCCGCCGGATCCTCTCAAGAAAAATGTGATCAACATCCACCCCTCCATCATTCCCATGTACTGCGGAGATGGTTTTTATGGGGATATCGTCCACCGATCGGTAAAAGAGCGGGGCTGCATGGTGAGCGGCTGCACCGTTCATTTTGCCGACGAGATATACGATAACGGACCGATAATCCTCCAGAAGACAGTGGAACTCGATTACGACGACACCATTAAAGACATCGCCGCCAAGGTCTTCGCAGTCGAATGTGAAGCTTATCCCGAAGCGCTGAACCGGGTCGACGCAAAAGGTGTCGACTTTTTCTGGCAAAGGCTTGCGGGATAGTTCAATTTCTCTTTGCGCTGACAATCGGTCGAATCGGAAAATGGAATTACTGGCACCAGTTGGATCTGTTGAACATTTTGGTGCCGCGGTCGAAGCCGGCGCCGATGGTGTCTATGTCGGCGCGCCTGGCTTCAATGCCCGGAATCCTGCCCGGGAGCTCCGATTCGAAGAAATAAGAGCGATGGCCGCCCACTGTCGTACCCATGGGCTTACCTTCTACATTGCCATCAACAGCCTGGTCCGAGAGGAGGAACTCCCCAGGCTGATCTCCACCCTGGCTGAACTTGAGACAATCTCACCCAGTGCACTCATCGTCCAGGATCTCGGGGTGATCGAACTGGTTAAGCACTACTTTCCCACACTGCCGCTGCATGGCTCAACTCTCATGTTCGCCCACAGCAGCGCCGGCATCGAAGCACTGGCAAAGCTTGGCTGCTCGAGGGTCGTACTCGCCCGTGAACTGACAATTGCAGAAATAGAGAGAATCATAAAGAAGAACACCCTGGAAATAGAAATTTTTATCCATGGAGCCATGTGTTTTTCCTACTCGGGGGGGTGTCTCTTTTCGTCGTACCATGGAGGAAAAAGCGGGCTGCGAGGTAATTGCGTACAGCCGTGTCGGAGAAAATACACGGTCTCTTCCGCATCGGCGAAAAAAAAGAAGAGCCACGCCAAATCCGCTTATTTCTTCTCCATGAACGACCTTGAAGGAATCGATCTGGTTGACGAGTTCAATCGAATGGGGGTGTCATCTCTGAAGATTGAAGGCAGACTGCGCTCGGTCAATTATGTGGAACAGGTGGTCCGGGCCTACCGCATGGTCATGGATGCCCCGTCTGCTGAACTGGAAGAGATCAGAGCCGAGGCAAAAGAGCTGGTCAAAAGCGCTCTGGGAAGAAAAGCTTCAACAGGTTTTTTTCTAGGCGAGAAGAGCAAAGGAATAATCGCTTCCCACCACTCGGGAAATATTGGCACCTATTGCGGACGAATCAGTAGGATAGACAAAGAGGGATCTTCCTACTGGGGCCGGATACGTCCGAAGCATAAGCTCGAGAGAGGTGAACGTTTCCGGCTTCACGATGACAACAGTGGTGAGCGGCTGGGGTTTACCCTGAGAGATATGGAGGCGAGCGCTTCGGAGGATTATCGAATCCTGCTGCCACCAAACCTTAAAACTGACATGACCCGCACTACTTTAAGTCTTTACCGGGTGGATATCAGTGAGCGCAGGCGGCAGCAAAAACACATATCAGGCCTGCATCTATCACCTCTCAGCCCTTCTTCTGCCGAACTAGCCCATATCAGGGAGAAAAGCAGGAAAATAAGTGGGCTGATGGGTTTTCAAAATCGCGCCAATAAACAATTAACTCACACGCAAACCGGTCGCGCAGCAAAACAAAAATCAATCGATTTGTGGCTGCGCCTCGATTCACCCCGACTGATATACCAAAGACTTCCGTTTACCGTTGACACCTTTGTGCTTCCCATAAAAAAACGAACCGTGGCTGAAGCCGGTCAACTCAAGAAATATTTCGGAAGAGAAAAGCAGCGGGTGATCTGGGCGTTGCCTCCTGTGCTTCATGACCATGCATACTCTGCACTGAGGAAAACCATAAATATACTGATTAAATCGGGGTTTCGAACTTTTCAGATCGGTCACCTGGGGCAGCTCGATCTGTTTGGGCAGTCGCGAGTAACCATTTTGGGCGATTATTCTCTAAATCTGCTCAACAGCAGGGCGATGAAGACCGCGGCTTCTCTGGGGCTGGCTGGTTTCCAATTCAGCATCGAAACCGATCGTGCCTGTCTGGTCGAGGCCCTGGCCGATTATCGGCGCAGTGAAGATGGGCCGCGCAGGCAGGCCGGAAGAAGAAATGAGGGCCCTGTAAAAGCGCGGGTAGGACTCACCGTCTATGGCACTCCACCGCTCTTTATAGCCAGAGCGCATTCGGATCATTTGCCCTATAACCAAGTTTTAACCAGCCCTAAAGGTGAGCAGTTTATCACCAGGCGAGAAGGGGGGCCGTCGTATACCAGGCCGGTGAAGCCATTTTCGCTTCTTCCCTATCAAAATGAATTGCAGCGCATGGGGCTCGATTATATGGTTATCGATTTGAGCAGTATGAAAACCGGTAGGAGAGAATTGGAAGAGTTGGCCGACAGGATTAAAAAAAGAGACCGCCTCCCCAAACTGCCAACCTTCAATTACCTCGGGACCCTCGAATGATAACCCGTAGCGTCGCCATCTGCTGAAAACGCAACAGCGAAAAAATCACAGATAAGACGAGAAAAATACCAATATTTAATTATTTATATTGACACCAGGTACTCGCTGAAGTATTAAATACGCTCTTTGGATTTACTATTCTATCTATCAGTGAAAGATTGCTGATATGTGCATACAGCAGAGCACTTAACGATACAGACAGGAGGAAGTTGTTCGTGGCTAATCATAAATCTGCGGAGAAAAGAAACCGACAGGCTCAGGCAAGGCGCCAGCGCAACAGGGCCAACCGGTCCAAGATGAAAACTGTAATAAAGAATTTGAACGCGGCCATCGACAGCGGTAATGCAGATGATGCAAAGACCGCACTTGCCGCTGCCGTCCCGGTTATTGCCAAGACTGCCTCGAAGGGCACCATCCACAAAAAAAATGCCTCGAGAAAAATTTCCAGGCTCACGAAAAAGGTAAATCAGCTGGAAGCGTGATTTAGCTTTTTCAAGGGTGCCGGTACCCCTCTGCACCGGATCTGTTTTGAAAGCCGTCTGGTCTCACGATCAGGCGGCTTTTTCATTGTACGATTTTGCCCGTGTTTCTGGTGAATTATTTCCTGTGTATGGTATGTTCCTTTGTTCATTACCGTTGATGAGAAATCCGACTTTGGCCAGCCATGATCGCTCCCACTGAAAAGAAAGAGTTTGAAAAGTTCTGCAGACGCGCCGAACGCGCTCGGCTGGTACCGGTTTCCACTTCTCTGATAGCCGATCTCGACACGCCGCTCACCCTGTTCTTCAAAATCAATCAGGATCGCGAGCATGTGTTCTTGTTCGAGAGTATGGAAGGAGGGGAAAAATGGGGCCGCTATTCCTTTATCGGTTTCCAGCCTCTCGTGACCTTCGAGTCTAAAGGGAAGTCTATCGAGATCACATCGTATGATAACGGAATCTCGCACTCCAGGAAATTCGAGTCCGATCCACTGGCTGCGTTACGGCACCTGATCGGTGAAATGAATGCCTATGACGATCCCGAATTACCCAGGTTTTGCGGCGGTGCGGTAGGTTTTCTCGGCTACGACATGGTCAGATTCATGGAAGAGCTGCCCGACGACCATGAAGCGCTCGATTTTCCCGATTCATCTTTTATGATTCCCGGCACCGTGCTGGTTCATGACAGTCTCGAACAGACGGTTACCATCGTGCACTGGGTAGACGTCAGCGCCAACAGGTCCCTGGAGCAGCACTATAGTATGGCTCGTGACACGGTGGAAGAGGTAACCGGTCTTATCGGCCAACCGGTTCCCGATGATTTTTTCACAAAATCAGGCAGCGGGTATCCGGAAGAATGCAGGTTCACCTCCAATATGGAGCCCGAGCAGTATCATCGCATGGTTGAGGAGGCCAGGGAGTATATCCTGGCCGGAGACATATTCCAGGTGGTGCTGTCGCAGCGCTTTCATACCAGGACCACGCTGCCGCCCCATTCAATCTATCGCGCCCTGCGCCATATAAACCCGAGCCCGTACCTGTTCTACCTGAAGCTGGGCGACTTGATCCAGATCGGTTCATCACCTGAGATTCTGGTCAGAAAAGAGGGAGAAACGGTTGAACTGCGGCCGATCGCCGGCACCCGGCCGCGCGGGCAAACCGCAAAAGAGGATCTGGCCCTGGAAAAGGAATTGCTTGCCGATCCCAAAGAGAGGGCCGAACACCTGATGCTCGTCGATCTCGGCCGCAATGATGTCGGCCGTATTGCCAGGGGGGGAAGCGTTGAAGTGCGGGACCTGCTGGTCATCGAACGATATAGTCACGTGATGCATATCGTCTCGGGAGTGCACGGCGTCATTGACGACAACAAAGATATGTTCGATGTGGTGGAGGCCTGTTTTCCGGCCGGTACGGTCAGCGGTGCGCCAAAAATTAGGGCCATGGAGATCATCGAAGAGCTGGAACCCGGACGGCGGGGCCCCTATGCAGGCTCGGTCGGCTATTTCGGTTTTTCGGGCAATATGGATTTTTGTATTACCATCCGTACTTTCGTCATCCATGGTCAGGATCTCTGGATTCAGGCCGGAGCCGGCATCGTAGCAGATTCCGTTCCTGAAAGGGAATTTGAAGAAACGGTCAGCAAGTCCATGGGGCTGCGGCGGGCGGTCGAACTGGCCGAGAAGAGGTTCTAGTCCATGATTGTGATCATCGATAACTACGACTCATTTACCTACAACATCGTCCAGACAATCGCTGACAATTGCCGCGAGGATGGGCGGCACGAAGAAATAAAGGTGTTCCGCAACGACAAGATAACTATAGAAGAGTTGGACCAACTGCGCCCAAGGCGGATTCTCGTTTCGCCGGGCCCCTGTACACCAAAAGAAGCAGGAATTTCCGTTTCGGTAATAAAAGCCTTTGGCCACAAACTGCCGGTGCTGGGAGTGTGCCTGGGGCACCAGTCCATCGGCGAGGCATACGGCGGAGAAGTTGTTCGGGCCGGCAGGATCATGCATGGTAAAACCAGCCCGATACACCACGACGGCAAAGGGGTCTTCACCGGTTTGCCCAATCCTTTTGAGGGCATGCGTTATCACAGTCTGGTCGTGAAAGAGCAGGATCTGCCCGAGACTCTGCAGATTACTGCCTGGACCGATCAGCAGGAACTGATGGGACTGCGGCACGCCGGATTGCCTGTGGAAGGGGTGCAGTTTCATCCGGAGTCGATCATGACCCCCGCCGGTAAACAGCTTTTGCGTAATTTCATGTCGGAAGATTACCCGTCACTGCTCTGATTGATAAATCTCAGTTAACAAACCACCATGGACATCAAGGACGCGTTCAAATACATAGTAGAACATAAAGATCTCAGCGAAGCCCAGATGTACGGGGTGATCAGCTCGATCATGAGCGGCGAGGTGAGCGAGGTGATGATCGCCGCTTTTCTCACCGGCTTGCGAATGAAAGGGGAGACGGTGGATGAAATTTCCGGCGCGGTCAGGGTGATGCGGGAAAAAGCGACCCCCATAGAGACCGGCGTCGATATGGCGGCCGGCGGCGTGGTTGTCGATACCTGCGGTACAGGCGGCGATGGGTCAGGCAGCTTCAATGTCTCGACCGCCTCCGCCTTCGTGGTCGCCGGCTGCGGGGTCACCGTGGCTAAGCATGGCAACCGGGCAGTATCAAGCTCTTGCGGGTCTGCAGACGTCCTCGAAG
Organism: uncultured Desulfofustis sp.; assembly: GCA_965601575.1. Classification (GTDB taxonomy): domain Bacteria; phylum Desulfobacterota; class Desulfobulbia; order Desulfobulbales; family Desulfocapsaceae; genus JABDQA01. Next base: position 8,076 of record CBFCWR010000066.1, read on the forward strand.
CTGCTGGAGTTAATCTAAATCTGAGCCCGGACCAGGTGGGTGAGTGCATCAGAAACTGCAGGATCGGGTTCCTTTTTGCGCCGGCCCTGCACGGCGCCATGAAATACGCCATCGGTCCGCGCCGTGAAATCGGAATACGAACGGTATTCAATATTCTCGGTCCACTCACCAATCCAGCCGGGGCCAATGTGCAGGTGGTGGGAGTGTTCTCAGAACAATTGCTCGTGCCGCTGGCCGAAGTGCTGGGGAAGTTAGGCGCGCGTCGTGCCCTGGTGGTGCATGGCGAAGGCAACCTCGATGAGCTTACCGTGACAGGCAAGACCTCCGTCGCCGAGTTCAGGGAGGGTAAGGTGACCGCCTACCAGGTAACCCCTGAGGAGTTCGGTCTGACCCGCGCAGCAATCGGGGACCTCTCGGGCGGCACTGACGCGGCCGGCTCTGCACAGATGATCAAAGACATCTTGGACGGCGCCCCGGGGCCCAGAAGGGAGATGGTGCTCCTCAACGCCGGTGCAGCGTTGATGGCGGCCGAACGGGCGAAAGATATTCAAGAAGGTATCGCCCTGGCTGCTGAGTGTATCGATTCTGGCGAGGCTTCTCACACGCTCGAGTCGCTCGTTTCATATTCTCAAAGTTTCGAGCAGTAGAACGAATCAAGTAACTCATGTCACTGCAATGATTCTTGACCGGATAGTAGAGAGAAAAAGAGAAGAGGTAAGTCGCCTGAGATCTCATGGGATCAGACTCCCTGCTGAGTTTGCTGGCCAACAACTGGATTCTCCCCGGGGGTTCAAACAAGCCCTCGAACAGTACGACGGGGTTGCAATTATTGCAGAGGTAAAAAAAGCTTCTCCATCGAAGGGGGTGATCTGCCGGGATTTCGCTCCCCGGGACATCGCCCTCAATTATCAGGAAAATGGTGCCCAGGCAGTATCAGTCCTGACCGATGTCGATTTCTTCCAGGGGGCCCTCGCCCACCTGATGCAGGTGCGACAGGCAATTTCTCTTCCCGTACTGCGCAAAGATTTTATTATCGACGAGCTTCAGATAGAAGAAGCATCGGCGCATGGAGCGGATGCGATTCTGCTGATTGCGGCTATCCTCTCCGCGTCGCAGATCTCAGAATACAAGCAGATGGCAGCGGAACTGGGCATGGACAGCCTGGTGGAGATACACAATGAGGAGGAGCTCGAAAGAGCACTGGGTGCCGACGCCGATCTGATTGGCATCAACAACCGCAACCTCAATGACTTCAGCGTCGACATACACACCACATTCCGGTTGAAACGATTGATTCCCGACTCAATTCCGGTGGTATCGGAGTCCGGGCTGAAAAGTGCTGATGACCTGGCGCTGCTCAAAGCACACGATGTCTGCGCCGCCTTGATCGGCGAGAGCCTGATGAGGGCAGGCCAGGACAGCACCATGCTGGGCGGGCTGAGGGGCTGAGAGAGGTTTGATGAAAGTCCGAATAAAAATGTGCGGCACTACGCGGAAACAGGACGTTGTCGCAGCAGCCGCACTGGGTGTTGACGCGCTAGGTTTTATTTTTGCTGAAAAGAGTCCCAGATATGTAACGCCGGAATGCGCCCGCGAGCTCATTGAAACAATTCCGCCCTTCATTGCACGGGTGGGGGTATTTGTCGACTGCGACCTTGACCAGGTTAAAAAAATAACAGCGAGCGCGGGCCTCACCCAGGTCCAACTGCACGGCAAAGAGTCGGTCGACTACTGTCGGGAGCTGAAACGCTGGAATCACAGTCTGACGGTCTGCAAATCCTTTCTAGTCGGCGCCGAGGCCATCGATCACACACTGGTCCCATATCATGGAGTTGTTGATTGTGTGCTTTTCGATACCTACGTCAAAGGCAAGGACGGCGGTACCGGTCAGACATTCGACTGGACGAAGCTGGACACAAGGCATTTTGACCTGCCGATGATACTTGCCGGAGGTCTGAATCCGGACAACGTGGGCGAAGCGATTAAAATGACAGCGCCCTATGCGGTGGATGTCAATTCGGGTATCGAGGACCGTCCTGGGGAGAAAAATCACGACTTGCTTGCCCGCCTGATCGCCAACGTCCGCGCAGCCGAGCAGCAGATAAACGCCTAATTCGCTTCTTTATCACCAATGAATGGGCGGATTCTGGACTCATAGTACAGCCCCGCCTTGCCGATGGTATGCGGTGCATAAGGACGCGATCTATTTACCCCGTCAACCGGTTCCAGGTTGTCGAATCGGCTTTCCTCGTAGTCATCGATCCATGACAACCGCAGGTCCAAAATGGGGCGGACCGTCACCACCGTCCCGTCGACATCCTCTTCCAGCAGCACCTGTTCCCAGCGTCTTTCGCCAAACCCACGAAACCAGATGCCGGGTACCTGTTCACCACTGAATTTGTTGGTCATAGAGGGCTCGAGAAGATCGCCGTCATCGAGGATGTGGCTTGAGATAATGCGCAGCACCTCTGAGCTGCCGTCAAGGCTGAGTTTGTAATACTCATCAAAATAATCATGGTCCATGCGCAGGAGGTGGGTTGGACTGTCGTTGAAGCCCCATTGGGCATGACAGGCCTGGCAGCTGAAACGTTCGCCGTACTTTTTGTGGGCCGGATGTTGAAGCTGGGGTACGTCCAGTGTCTCAGCAGTTGCGGAAGAGGTGAAAAGCACTCGGTTATCTTCGATGTGGAGCGGCGCATCTGCGGGAATTTTGTCGAGTTCGAGGCGATGGCAGTCGGTGCAGCGGGGCTTATCGCCGCTCCCCATTACATTATCTTGGCGGTGACAATCTATGCAGACCAGACCAGCCGTCTGGTGGACATCCGGGGCCAGGTTGTGATGTTCGACTCCATAGGCGCGCAGCTCGGTTGTATCAGCGAGATAGGGAGTTCGGTACTCTTCGTTGAGGTCCTGTTCGTAAAAGCCGTAATAGTCGAAGCCCACATGATTCCCATAATGACAGGAGAGACAGCGGAGATCATTCGGCTGAGCCGAGAACTTATGGCTTGTCAACTGACCGTCTTTAAATGACAGGTGACAGGCAGCACAGCCAAGGCCATGGGTGACGGCGGAGAAGTCGTCCCCTTGGTGATAGACATGGCAGCGCAAACAGCGGCGGACGAGAAGATCCTGGACCAATTCATCTGCGGTTTCGGGTGTTGCATAAGATGACAGTCCCGGCACGGACTCCGTTCCTTCAATGGCAACGGAGCTGCCAAACGCTTCAGTAACCAGAGATATATGCCCAGACAGAAG
>CBFCWR010000067.1:0-11173 GCA_965601575.1 uncultured Desulfofustis sp.
AAGATATTGATCGTTGACGACCATCCGATTTTCAGGATGGGAATGAAGGAGCTGCTGAATCAGGAAGATGATCTGACCGTCAGCGGCGTGGCCGAAGATTTTGCCAGCGCCCGCAGATCGCTCAGTGAAGACCGTCCGGACCTGGCCATCATCGATATTTCCCTGGCCGAGGAGAACGGCCTCGATCTGGTCAAGGAGATCAGCCTTAACTACAGCGGCCTGCCGGTACTCGTCTTGTCGCTGCACGACGAATCGGTCTGGGCCGAGCGGGCCATACGTGCTGGTGCACGCGGCTACGTAATGAAAAAAGAAGCGTCCGAATCGGTTATTTCAGCGATCAGGAATATTTTCGCAGGCAAAATCCACGTAAGCCCCGATATGATGGCCCACCTGCTCGACAAGTTTCAGGGTAATCCAGACGCTCAAGGGGCCCCGACGGTGGACATTCTGACCGACCGGGAACTAGAAGTGTTCAGACTCATCGGATCAGGACTTTCTACCAGAGAAATTGCCGAACGCATGAAACTGGGCATCAAGACAATCGGCACCTACAGGGACAGGATCAAGCAGAAATTGTGCATCAAAAGCGCCGCTGAACTCACCAGACACGCGGTGCTCTGGAAAGAAAAAGAACATTTCGGCAGTCCCGAGTAGCCGCTCTTCTCTCACCTCGTGCTTTTTCTACCCATCCAGCACCGAGCAAATTCGCCCCAAGCCCGCACGAGGACGCAATTGAGTCGCATTCCCCTGTCTGCAACGCAGGCAAAACTCCGCTGTGGAAAACCAATGAAAAGGTGCGCGTGTCGTCCTGGCGAAACGGCCAGAGCTTGTTGCGGGATTTGAGTTATTTCATCTTTTGCAGTTGCGTGACGATGTATTCGAGCGGCGGACGGACGTTGATGTCGGACACATAAATGTCACTGATGATTCCTTCCCTGTCGATGAATATCAGGGCGCGCTCCGATGTGCCGTCACTTCTGAGCAGACCATAGCTTGACGCCACCTCCCCATGGGGCCAGAAATCTGAGAGCACCTCGAACCAGATATTTCCCATCTGGTTCACCCAGGCGTGCAAGGTGGGTAAATTGTCCACCGTGATACCCAGCAGGACCGCGTCATTTTCTTCGAAGAAATTGCGGCTGATACCATAGCCCGGCCACTGGTCCGAGCAGACCGGAGTCCAGGCGGCTGGTACGAATGAGATGACCACGTTGCGCCCCTTCAGGCTGCTGAGGCTGACTTTTTTCCCCGAAATGGCGGGCAGAGTAAAATCCGGAGCCGGTTCTCCCGGTGCCACCTTGAGTACCGAGTCGATGGGTTTGAGAGGACCCATATCGTAAATTGAATCCCTCAGACTGCTCTCTGCCCCTGACACCTGTCCGTACATGAAAAAAAGCAGGAAAAGTGCCGCAAGAGAAGCTACCCTGTTACCCGGTTTCATGACGCGACCTTCTTATTGTTCAGCGAATTCGATTAGTTGCCCGAGGAAATCATCTTTGGAATAAAATCCCCCGGATTGACGCAGAATGATCAGCGGGTCTTCACCCTCAGAGAGCCGGACACCGATGAATCCAGGGGTTCCCGCTCCGGACAAGGCTTTATATATGGCCATATCCTGATCCGGAAACATCGGGAACTCGACATTGTAGGTGGTACGGAAATGGTTCACTTCGAATTCGGAGTTGGAAGCGCCAATACCGATGATTTTGACGCTCGGACCGGATTCCGGCAGATCATTCATGAGCTCAAACAACTCATTGATGAGCGGCGCTTCTTCCTGGCAGAACGGGCAATACATACTGAACAGCTCGATGAGCACGATGTCGGCCTTGATATCGGCAACATTGAAAGTTCCGCTGCTCCCATCAAGCCCCAGGTAGGTACGATGAACTTCCTCACCGGGCACCGGCAGTTCAAACTCGGGCAATTGCTCCGCCGTGCGTTCGGCCGCCGCAAATGCGCTGAGGCTGCACAGACCGGCAATCAATATCACCAGTATGATAGATAACCATATTCTCATCGTTTCCCCCGCGTGACTGCGTGTGCTGAAATTTGCTTGGCTCAGATCTCCAAGGTCTGCACCTTCCTAATCACTTATAATATTTACAGTTCCAGGGTAGTCAATGGCCTCCCATATGGCAAAAGTTTTTCAGCCCCCACCGCACCGGCCGAACCGGACCGGCTGAGATCCTCGCCCCCTAACAACAGAAAAAGACAGGGGTAACCATGGAAGGTGAGGCAATTGTATGGTAATTCCCTACACCAATTTGCTGTTCCGTCCTACCTGGCCTCCTTGATCCATCCTACATAACAAAAGGATGTACACTGATTTTTTTATGGCCATTCTTCATCTACTCTAGGTCTGTTGGAAAATCCGCTGAAACGGAAATTGCAATTGTGCAACCAGTGTGTAATGGCCGGGATTCTGACGGCCGTTTCAGAACTCAACAACTGATCAGGAGGGTCCAGGATGCAAGAAGAAAAGAAAGAACGGCGTTCGTTTCTTAAGCACCTCCTTGCCGGTTCGGCAGTTATCGCAGGCGCTGCTACTGCGGTAAAACCGGCAAAGGCGGAAACATCACCGCACATCATCACCAATGATGATGAGCTGTATAAAGAAACCGATTCGTTCAAGAAGTATTACAAATCAATTCGTTCGTAGGCGCTGGCGCCTGTGATAACAAAAGTTTCAGACAAGGAGGCAGATAATTATGGCCATCAGTAAGAACCTCAAACCCTCTCCGGGTAAAACGGTTTCCAGCGGCCGGCGGGTGACATTAAACCCGAAAGTCGCCAGAAGATCGTTTTTGAAACTGTCGGCTGCGACCGCAGCGCTGTCCGGTGCGGCGATGACGACAAAGCTGACCGGTAAAGCGGTAGCCGCTGAGAAAGCCACGCCGTACAGCGATTCCAAAACGGTACGCACCATTTGTACATACTGTGCCGTCGGCTGCGGTATCGAAGCCGAGGTCCAAAATGGTGTCTGGGTTCGTCAGGAAGTCGCCGAAGACCATCCCGTCACCCGCGGTGCCCACTGTTGTAAAGGCGCCGGTGCGATTGACATGGTGATCAGTGAAAAACGGCTGAAAAACCCGATGAAGCGGGTCAACGGCAAGTGGACCAACATCAGCTGGGATCAAGCCATTGATGAAATCGGCAATAAATTGACCGAGCTCCGTGAGAATGACGGGCCCGATGCCCTGCATTTCAACGGCAGTGCCAAAGTCTCCACTGAGATGGCATATCTGCACCGTAAATTCGCTGCCTTCTGGGGGTCCAACAACGTTGACCACCAGGCTCGAATCTGACACTCCTCTACGGTGGCAGGTGTCGCCAATACTTGGGGTTACGGAGCAATGACCAACAGCCTGAACGACATCAGGCATGCTAAATCAATGATCTTCATCGGATCCAACGCGGCGGAAGCCCACCCCGTTTCCATGCAGCATATCCTGCATGCGAAAGAGGTGAACAACGCGCCGATTATCGTTGTTGATCCGCGCTTTACCAAACTCGCCGCCAAAGCGAGCGAATTCGTCCGTATCAGGCCCGGCACCGACTGTGCATTTATCATGGGACTGATCAATGAAATCATCCAGAAGGGCTGGGAAGACAAGGAATTTATCCGCACCCGCGTGGCCGGTTATCAGGAGATGGCCGAAGTGGCCAAGAACTACACTCCCGAAGAGGTCGAGAATATTACCGGTATTCCCGCCGAACAGACCAGACGGGTAGCCAGGATTCTGGCCCAGAACCGACCCACCTCGCTGACCTGGTGTATGGGCGGTACCCAGCACACCATCGGCTCATCCATTACCAGGGCTTTCTGCATCCTGCAGCTGGTGCTCGGTAACATGGGCAAATCAGGCGGTGGCACCAATATCTTCCGGGGCCACGACAACGTTCAGGGCGCCACCGATATGTGCATCCTGTCCCACAGCCTGCCGGGCTACTACGGCCTCTCCGAGGGCGCCTGGAAGCACTGGAGCCGGGTCTGGGATGTGGATTACGACTACATGGTCGGCCGATTCCCCGACAAGGAATGGATGGGCAAAAAAGGTTTCACCCTGGCCAGATGGTTCGAGGGGGTATTGATGGAAGAAGAGATTGAATCCCCGACCCCGATCAAGGCCATGATCCAGTGGGGCTGCGGATCCAACTCCAACTCCCAGTACAACCGGGTGGTCAAGGCACTTAACATGCTCGATCTGCTGGTCATCGTCGATCCGTTCCCGACCGTCGCCGCCGCAGTTACCAAGACCGACAACGTCTACCTGCTGCCCAGCGCCAGCCAGTACGAGACCTCCGGGTCCTGTACCTCGACCTCGCGCCAGATTCAGTGGCGTTATAAGGTCGTCGACCCGGTCTATGACTCGAAAGACGATTACGAGATCATGTCACTGCTGGTCAACAAGCTCGGTTTTGCCGATGAGTTCTACAAGAACATTAAAGAGACTCCCGAAGACATCACCCGTGAGATCAATAAGGGAACCCTTACCATCGGCTACAATGGCCAGACTCCCGAGCGTATCAAGAAGCACATGGAGAACTGGCACACCTTCGATATCGACGATCTGCAGGCCAAAGGCGGACCCTGCGACGGCGAGTATTACGGTATGCCGTGGCCATGCTGGACCGAGGAACACCCAGGCACACCGATCCTCTACGATATCTCCAAATCGGTCAAGGAAGGCGGCCTGCCGTTCAGGAACCGTTTCGGCATCAATGCCACTTATGTGATGAGCGGCCGTGAGGAAGGCCAGCTGGCTGCCAAAGGCGTCTGCAACCCCGGCAGCGAAGTGCAGGGAGGCTACGCCGAGTTTAAAGACGTCGTTCCGGGCACCAACTGGAAGACCGATCTCTCCCAGAAGACCATCAAAGAAGCCGTCGACCGCGGCATGGCGCCGTTCGGCAACGCCCGGGCCCGCTGCGTGGTCTGGACCTTCCCGGATCAGGTACCGATCCATCGCGAACCGCTGCATTCACCGCGACCGGACCTGTTCGACAAGTATCCGACTTACGAGGACAAGCCCAATCACTATCGTGTTCACACCAAGTACAAGTCCGAGCAGAACCCGGATCTGGTCAAAGAGTATCCGTACGTGCTGACCACCGGTCGTATGGTCGAACACATGGGCGGCGGGGCCGAGACCAGAAGCTCCAAGTACCTCTCCGAGCTGCAGCCGGAGATGTATGCGGAAATCAACCCGCGTCTGGCGAACAATCTCGGTATCCGCAAAGGCGATTACATGATCATCGAGTCGCCCGAAAAGGCTAAGATCAAAGTCAAGGCATTCATTACACCGCGTGTTGACGACAAAACCATATTCCTGCCATTCCACTTCGCCGGTACCCTGATGGGCGAGTCCTACCTGGAGGATTATCCAGAGGGCTATGCGCCTTATGTCGTCGGTGATCCCGGCAATGTGGTCACCAACTACGGTTATGACATCATCACTCAGATTCAGGCTACCAAAGATGGTCTGGTAAAAGTCACCCGTGCATAAGCGGTCGACTGAGGAGGAATAAAAATGGCACGAATGAGATTTCTATGTGACACCGAACGCTGCATCGACTGCGGCGGGTGTACAATATCCTGCAAAGAGGGCAACCACGTCCCGGTTGGTATCAACCGCAGGCGGGTAGTAACCATGAAACAGGGTGAACCGGGAGAGAAATCGATCTCGGTCGCCTGCATGCACTGCTCCGATGCGCCTTGCATCGCGGTCTGTCCCGTCGATGCCCTGTATCAGCGTGAAGACGGCGTGGTGCTGGTCAGCAAGAAAACCTGCATCGGCTGCGGCTATTGCTTTATGGCCTGCCCGTTCGGCGCCCCCCAGTTTCCGAAAGGAAACGTCTTCGGGGCACGGGGCGCCATGGACAAATGCACCTTCTGCGCCGGCGGTCCGGAAGAGACCTTCAGCAAGCAGGAGAAGCAGCTCTATGGCCAGAATCGTATCGCCGAGGGCAAAGTTCCGCTTTGTGCGGCGATGTGTGCGACCAGGGCACTGCTTGCAGGTGACAGCAGTGTGGTCGCCGATGTCTATCGTGACCGAGTTTTCAAGCGCGGTTCGGGCGTCAATGCGTGGGGCTGGAACAAGGCCTACGATAAAAGCTGACGCTCTTTTTATTTAACAGGCAGCCGGATCTAGGGTCCGCTTGATGATCCGGCTGCCGACGTAATGATGAAGGAGGAACCTATGCGCAGGCTTATAGCGTCCGGGGTTCTGATGATGATCGTGTATGCGGCGGTTCTGGTGATTTCAACCGCGATTGCCGCTCCCACTTCGATGGACGGGTTTTCCAGCTTCTTTTCACCGGAACATGTCGGTGAGCTGTACAACCCCATTACCGCAGACTGGCAGAAATATGGTGAGCCGTTTACCTATCTGACCAGCGACGTCTTCTGGAAATTCTATCTCGGGATAGTTTGTCTGGTACCGGCGGTCTTTCTCCTGCACTATGTCGCGGTGGGCCCCAAGGTGTTCAGCCATGACGGCCCCCAGATAAAGTTTTTCAACCGTTTCGCAATAATTATCCACTGGCTCGGCGCGGCTGCTTTCGTAGTGTGCGCGCTCAGCGGTTTGCTCATGGTATTCGGCTCCTTTCTGGGTGGCGGCGGGTTTATCCGTTTTGCCCGCTATGCCCATATCTTGGGTGCCATCGTTTTTGCGATACCAGGCATTTTCATGTTTCTTATCTGGGTCAAGGACATGTTCCCGACCCTCTATGACATCAAGTGGATCTTTATCCTGGGTGGCTATCTGAGTAAAAAGAAACAACCGGTGCCGGCCGGCAAATACAACGCCGGCCAGAAGGCCTGGTTCTGGCTCTCCACTTTGGGTGGCCTGACCATGGTTGGCACTGGCTATATCATCTGGGAGATGGGGATGAACCTTGATGCCGTGCGCATCTCGGTAATCGTTCACAATGTCCTCGGTATCGCCCTGGTGGCTTTTCTACTGACCCATATGTACATGTCGCTCTTTGCCATCAAAGGGGCGATCCAGAGCATGATCACCGGGTACAAGTCCAAAGACGAAGTTGATCATCTGCATAGCAAATACAAGTACGAATAAATCAAAACGAGCTGGTGGCTAAAACCGCCAGCTCTGCAGATAAGGGGTGGAAGAGTGATCTTCCACCCCTTTTTTCCTGGAAAATTTACCCAGCAAAAAATCTCACTTGCTTCTGATTGTATCAGGCGGTTACCTCGAGTCTGCAAAATTCTTCGGCCATGGTATCGGCCACCACACTGGTCGGTGTGCTGGTGGCAGCAGCGCGACGCAGAATTTCGGTCACGGTTGCACCTATACGTGCAGTTTTCTTCCAGGCCAGCAATTCATCATAATCACGTCCGATCTCACAGCTAATATTTATGACTCCACCTGCATTGGCTGCATAATCGGGTATATAGACAATACCGCGTCGATCCAGCAAATAGCCGTCAGCCCGGGTGAGAAGCTGGTTGTTGGCACTGCCTGCCACCAGCCAGCATTGCAGTGCCGAAATGGTGTCAGAATTCAGTGTACCACCCAGGGCGCAGGGACTGAAGATATCGCAATCGCAGCGATGGATCGCTTCTGGATCAATCTCCTCGAGTCTGACCTGGCTCTTTAAACGGTGGATATTGGCTCGATTTATATCCGCCGCCAACACCTTGCACCCTTCTGCGGCAAGCAGTTCCACCAAGCGCCCGCCGGTTTCACCGACCCCCTGAATGGCCACCCGAAGTCCGGACAACCGACGGTTCCCTTTGACAAAGTATACCCCCGCCTTGATCGCACAATAGACTCCATAGGCGGTGAAAGGACTGGGATTGCCGGAAGCGCCCACGGTCGCTACATGGGGGGTGGCCCGCTTTATGACCGCCATATCCTCGACCGTCGAATTGACATCCTCTGCAGTTATATATCTTCCCCCGAGGGTATCGACGAATTCTCCGATCAGCTCAAACAACTCCGCTCGATCAATCCTGTCGAGGTCGGCCCTGACCACACATTTGCCTCCACCCAGACTCAGGCCGGCGAGGCTGTTCTTGTAGGTCATCGCTCTGCTCAGGCGCAGGACATCCTCGAGGGCGTCATCCGCACTCCCATAATTCCAGACCCGGCAGCCGCCCAGTGCCGGGCCCCGGTTGGTATTGTGGATAGCAATCCAGGCAGAGAAGCCTGTCTGCTCATTATCACAGCGTACGACCTCTTCATGCCCGTCCACGGCAACTGCACAATATCTGTTCATCGCTCAGTACCCGCCTACGCTTGCGATTAAGCTGTTTCTAGGCTGCTTTGCGTATGACCACACCAGCGTCCACAGATTCGAACCCGCGGCTCACCGCCTCCATGTTGCGTTCGAAGCTGGACGCCGTCATGGTGCCGAAAATCTGTTTGAAAGCCATCTTGAGATGGTGCTGATCAACGAATTCACGAATGGCCATGTAGGCACCCAGCATGACCATATTGGCCGCCTTGGGTGCCCCGCATTGAGCTGCAATTTTGTTCGCTTCCAGCTTATGGATCAGGACATCATCCCGACTGATCTCCCGGTCAATCAGCGAGCTGTTGACCAGCATGATACCACCGGGAAGGACGCTCTGTTCAAATCTGTCCAGCGAAGGCAGGTTCATGACTATCAGGCTGGTGGCATTGGTCGTGACAATCGGCGAGCCCACCGGATGATCTGCCACGACTACGCTGCAGTAAGCAGTTCCACCGCGCATTTCAGGACCGTAGGACGGCATCCAGGTGACTTCCCGGCCATCGAGCATCGCCGCACAGGCGATCAGTTTGCCCAAGACCATGACTCCCTGACCGCCGAACCCCGCGCAGAGAATCCTTTCGCTCAACATTTACACCTCCTCCGGTGCCTTCAGGGCACCGAGCGGGTAATAAGGAATCATATTGTTCTCCAGCCATTCCAGCGCTGCGACTGGCTCCAGTCCCCACCCTGTCGGACAAGTCGAGAGCAGTTCCACCATGGAGAAGCCCCTGTTCTGAAGCTGATAGGTGAATCCCCGGAGAATGGCCTTTTTCGCCCGGCGAATATGTTTGGGATGATGAAGTGAAACCCGCTCCACGTAGGTCGCACCAGGAACTTGAGCTATCATTTCAGACATTTTCAACGGCATGCCGGCAAGCTCTGCCTTTCTGCCTGTCGGGGCGGTGGTGGCCTTTTGACCGGACAAGGTTGTCGGGGCCATCTGCCCCCCCGTCATCCCATAGATGGCATTGTTGATGAATATAACGGTTATCTGTTCTCCGCGATGGGCTGCATGGACAATCTCGGCAGTACCGATGGCGGCAAGATCGCCGTCTCCCTGATAAGTAAATACTGTCTTATCCGGTACGGTCCTTTTTATACCCGTTGCCACTGCAGGAGCCCTGCCGTGGGAACACTCGATCATATCGACATTTAAATAGTTATAAGAAAAGATCGAGCACCCCACCGAGGCACAGCCGATGGTGTCACCCAGAACTCCCAGTTCCTCGAGAGCCTCACCCACCAGCCGATGCGCTATCCCATGGGTACAGCCCGGACAGTAATGGGTATCGCTGTCGGTGAGCCCGGCAGTTTTTTTGAAAATTATGCTCATACACTACCTCCGGCGATTAGCTCCTCGGCATACTCGCTTAACTCAGCCGGTTCCGGGATCACACCGCCGCAACGACCGTAAAAATGGACTGGCACCCTGCCCCCTACCGCCAGTCTCACATCGTCAACCATCTGCCCGCAGCTCATTTCGACGCAGATCAGTGATGTGCAGTTCTCCGGCAGCGACCGGAAGGCAGGAGATGGAAAAGGCCAGAGGGTCATGGGCCGAATGAGACCGGCCCGATGCCCTTTTTGGCGCAGGTCATCGACACTGTTTTTTACAATGCGTGAAGTTGAGCCGAAGGCGCAGAACAGAAGTTCGGCATCATCAGCCCGGTAGGGTTCAAATCGTGCCTCTCTTCTGGTGATGCGGCGGTATTTTTCCTGCAGTTTCAGATTGTGATCCTCCAGCATGGCCGGGTCGAGCCTCAGAGATTTGATCGTTCGGGGAGGCCTGCGCCCACGATGGCCGCAGAGAACCCAGGATTGGTCACCCGCAGGCTTTGTGCCCACAGGGATCGAAAATTCGACCGGCTCCATCATCTGTCCCAGCATGCCGTCGCTCACCAAGAACACCGGAGTACGGTATTTCTGGGCCAGATCGAATGCCTCCTGCATCATTTCCGCCGACTCCTGCACCGTTGCCGGGGCCAGCGAGATGATCCGATAATCGCCGTTGCCGCCCCCCCGGGTCATCTGAAAATAATCTGACTGGGCCGGCTGGATGGTCCCAAGACCAGGACCGCCGCGCATTACATTGACGATGACACAGGGGATTTCAGTGGCGGCCAGCATTGAAATACCCTCCTGCATGAGGGCCAGCCCGGGTGACGAGGACGAAGTCATGGCCCGAGCCCCAGCCGCCGCCGACCCATACAGCATGTTCACCGCAGCGATCTCGCTTTCGGCCTGCAAAAAGAGCCCTCCAGCCTTCGGCAGTTCACGGGCGAAGAGCTCGGGAATTTCGTTTTGAGGAGTGATCGGATAGCCGAAGAAATGGTTACAACCTCCACGGATAGCCGCCAGGGCCAGCGCCTCATTGCCTTTCATCAATGTTCTGCCCATGCCTCCTCCTTATCGATCATCGACCAGCTCGATGGTAAAGATGACATCGGGGCAGATCAGCGCACAGCTGAGACAGCCAATGCAGCTCCCGCCAGACTCGACAGTAACCGGATAATAACCTTTGAGATTTACACGTGATTCATCTATGGAGAGCACCCCTTCCGGGCAGACTGACACACAGAGTCCACAGCCTTTACAGCTGTCGGCCGCAATATGCGGTATAGCTCTCCTGTCGGCCATTCCTGCCTCCGCGCCAGAGATAAAGAACCCACCTTATGTTTAATTTTATCAAATATTTTTTAATTATGTCAAACCCGCCATTACTCCTCGATTCCCATTAATTTGGTCAATTAATTATTGATATAATTGATATTATATATATTTAACAGGTTGATTTTGATCTGCAATACTCACACTGGATTTGGCCAGATGGAATCAGCGAAGGGGGAGAAAAGTAGCAGGCCAGGCCGGCACCCAGGGTAATAAGTGGAACTGTGTATAGAATCGCAGGTATCCC
>CBFCWR010000068.1:0-11173 GCA_965601575.1 uncultured Desulfofustis sp.
ATATTGTTCTGTATATTTCGTCATAAAAAGAATTATATAGCAGGCAATGGACAAAACAAATTTAAAAATTCTGCGCATCCTGCAGAAAAAAGCGCGGATTCCCAATATCGAAGTGTCCCGTCTGATCAATCTGGCTCCGTCTGCCGTTCTGGAGCGTATCAGGAAAATGGAGAGTAATGGGACCATCAGCGGCTACGAGGTGCGGCTCAACCCCGAACGTTTCGGCTATCCGCTGGTCTCATTTAGCTACATTCACCTGACCCCGGAGAGCGATCATCACCACGTTGCCGCGTTGCTCAGTGCCAGGGATGAAATCCTGGAAGTCCATTTTGTCGCCGGTGAGGACTGCTTCATGATCAAGACCAGAACTTCAGGTACCGAACAGCTCAATGATCTAATTCGGGATCTGAGCGCATCCATTAATGGAATAAGTCACACAAGAACCTCAGTGGTTCTCTCAACCCATAAGGAAACAGCACAAATCCCTCTCGACTGAACCCAAGGAGTCCCCATGCCACTCTCAGATTCTTTTAAAGAACGACTATATCCACTGCTGCCGGAACTGCAGAACAATTTCGGCACTCCATTTCATATCTATGACGAAGCCGGTATCAAGAGGACCGGCGATGATTTGAACAAGGCTTTTTCAGGGGTTCGCAACTTTAGAGAATACTACGCCGTAAAAGCGTTACCCAATCCTGCGATTCTGAAGATTATGACCGAGCTTGGTTTCGGTTTCGATTGCAGTTCGATCACCGAACTGATTCTCAGCAGGCAGATCGGTGCCAAACCGGATGACCTGATGTTTACTTCCAACAACACCAGCCCTGAGGAGTTTGCAGTCGCCGCTGCAGACGGGGGCTGTATCCTCAATCTCGACGACATAAGTCTGATCGACAAGGTCGCCCCCATGCCCGATACGATCTGCTTCCGCTACAATCCCGGCGCCGAACGGGAGGGCAACCACATCATCGGAACCCCGCTCGAGGCGAAATACGGCGTCTCCAAGGATCAGATTGTCGAGGCCTACGCCAAAGCACGAGCGCGCGGCGCCAGGAGGTTCGGTCTGCACACCATGCTGGCCTCCAATGAACTCAACTACACCTATATGGTCGCTACCGCCGAAATGCTTCTCGACGTCGCCGAACAGATCCAGAACGAACTCTCGATTACCTTCGATTTTATCAACATCGGTGGCGGACTCGGTATTCCTTACCGTCCGGACGAGGAACCGCTGAATCTCACGGCGATGGGAGATGAGATCGCTGAAAGGTTCAGGAAGTTTGAACAGAACAATGGCTATATGCCCGACCTTTCCATGGAAAGCGGCCGCTACATTACCGGGCCGCATGGTGCCCTGGTGGTTTCGGCCATCAACCGCAAGGACATATATCGTACCTATATCGGTGTTGACGCCTGCATGTCGGCGCTGATGCGTCCTGCCCTCTATGGCGCCTACCATCATATCGAGGTACTGGGTAAAAACGGCAGCAATGGTGTCGAGACTGTCGACGTGGTGGGTTCTTTATGCGAGAACAACGACAAGTTCGCCATTCAACGCGAACTGCCGCTCATCAATGATGGTGATCTGCTGATCATCCATGATACCGGTGCCCATGGACATTCCATGGGATTCAATTACAACGGCAAACTGCGGCCACAGGAACTGCTATTGAGAGAAAACGGAAGCGTGGAGTTGATCAGGCGGGCGGAAACCAATGAAGATTATTTTTCCACCCTGCACTTCGAGCCCAAGGTGATGGACGCCCCCACGGCAAAATAGGTGGCGCCCTCGCGGGGAAAGTGATCTACTCTACGGCAGCCTTTTCCATGGCAAGCATTTCAGGCGTCATGGTCCAGAAAGGGGTGCCGTCGCTGGTGAGCCTCACCTTGAAGGCATAGTCGTTGTCCTTGCGGATCTTGGCAGCCAAGAACACCGACTCGTCACCGATATCGGCCCAGACGCCCTTCACCTTCACCCAGTCTCCGCGGCGCAAACCCGTTTCGCGACTTGAGGCGTAGGACTCGGGACAGAGGTGGACAACCACCTGGTCACCGCCACCTTCATCGAGGATAAAGGCCGTGCCGGGAGCCATGCCCTTCATGGGCGTGACTTTGATGAATTTGACGATGTCTCCCTTGATCGCATCACGTTCCTTCGGGTCGTAGAGTTCGTTATATTCCGAACCCGCCTCCCAGCCGGTGATGTCGCCGGCCGCGATTGCCAGCCCTGGAATCGCCAGAGCCATACCACATAGAACCAGTACAATTTTTTGATAAAGTGAGCGCTGCATCATTGATCTC
Source organism: uncultured Desulfofustis sp. (assembly GCA_965601575.1). Classification (GTDB taxonomy): domain Bacteria; phylum Desulfobacterota; class Desulfobulbia; order Desulfobulbales; family Desulfocapsaceae; genus JABDQA01. The sequence continues at coordinate 2,305 of CBFCWR010000068.1, forward strand.
TCCCTGAGTTAAAACTTGATGTGCAATACACGTTAGAAGATAAAACAAAAATGCTATTGATCAAGCATCATCGCCACCGCCTGCCGGGCATGGATTTCAGTGGTGTCGTAGAGTTTCAGATCGGTGTCCCCGGAGCCGATGAGCAGCGCTATTTCGGTGCATCCCAGGATAATTGCGCCGCACCCCTGAGCAGCCAGGGAGTCGACGATACGCAGGTATTCTTGTCTTGAATTATCGGCAATCACCCCACGGCAGAGTTCGTCAAAAATCACCTTATCCACCAGCCGACGATCATCTGCGGCGGGAACCACTACCCGAAGTCCAAATGTGTCCTCGAGAACGGAGCGGTAAAATTGCTCTTCCATGGTAAAACGCGTCCCCAGCAGACCTACCGCTTCGATACCGTCCTGAACTATCTTCGCCCCAGTTGCTTCGGCGATATGGATCAGGGGGAGAGTAACGGCGGCAACTACCTGATCAGCCACCTTGTGCATCGTGTTGGTACAGATAAGCAGAAGGTCGGCGCCGCCTTTCTCGAGTCTTACCGCAGCCTCGGCAAGCAACTGGCCGGCTTCGTGCCAGCGGCCGCTCGATTGCAATTTTTCTATTTCGGCGAAATCAACACTGTAGAGCAGCATCTTTGCCGAATGAAGACCGCCGCAGCGATTACGGATCCCCTGGTTGATCAATCGATAATAAGTGGCCGTGGATTCCCAGCTCATGCCTCCTATGAGACCAACCGTTTTCATTACTTACATCCGTTCGTAAAGTCTGCGCGCCCGCTCCGGCGTCATCAACTCCCGCCAGTTGCTGCCCAGACAGTTCTCCCAGAGAGGTTCGAGCGCCAGGGCAACAGAGATCATCCCATCCATTTCACTGTCGCTGAGAGATGAGGTGATATTGCGTGGCAGCTCGATCTGGTGGCGCTCCATCATCGCTTTGAATTCGTTTACTCCCTCGGGGTAGAACTCTTCAAGCTGGTCGAAGGCGATGCAGCAGCCGATGCCGTGATGCACGTCAAGCACGAAGGACAAGCCGTAGGAAAGCGCATGGCAGGCACCGACCTGAGAATAGGCGATGGACATGCCGCCGAAGTAGGAGGCCATCATCAGCTTGTCGGCCGCATCGTCGTGGTCTTCAAGAAATACCTGTCGGCAGAGTTCCAGAGATTTTTCTCCATAGGCCCGGCTGAACTGGTTGATGAAGGTGCCGGCCAGCGACTCGATATCATGGATGTAGCAGTCCATGCCGGTATAGAACCACTGGTCTTTGGGGACTCCTGCTACCAGTTCCGGATCGAGTACGATCTGGTCATAGAGGGTATAGTCCGAATTGATGCCCAATTTTTTCTCTGGACCGGTTAAAATAGTCGTTCTGGAGATTTCGGCGCCGGTACCGGAAAGGGTTGGGATACCAACCTTGTAAACCCCGGGAATATCGATCAGGTCCCAGCCCTGGTAGTCTGCCGACGAGCCGGGGTTGGTCAACAACAGGGAAACCGCCTTGGCGATGTCCAGGGTCGAGCCGCCGCCGATGCCGATGATACCGTCTGGAATGCCTTCGGAAAATCCCTTGATCTGCCCCACCAGGGCATCGATATAGCCGGTCTTGGGCTCGCTATCCACATTCACATGGATGAGCTTGTCGTTTCCCTTGAGCGGCACCCTGCCTTCGAGTGGCTGCCCCTTGAATACGTCATCGACAATGAAGACCATGAAACCGCCGGCGCTTCGTTTCTCTTTTAAAATATCGTCCAGCTGGTTAAAGCTGCCGCGTCCGAAAATAATTCGTGGTACGATGGCAAAATTGCGAAACATGTGGTGGTGCTCCTTGTTTAAAGAATCGTTAGTAACCGTAAAAACCGGGTCTGACCAGACTCTGCTCTTTTCAACGTCTGTGTGTCAATAGCAAAACAGTCGGTAAATCTCAAGTGCTTTGGTGCGGGATTACTCCTTTATCGTGCACTATGACTCAGCTTACTGTATAACAGGTCGATTGATAAATTGCGCACCCTTGTTTAACGATGTCCGTTCTCACCGACAAATCGGTTTTTACCTCTCTCAAACAGAAAGGTCCTCTTGCCGCCCGCGACGAAGTCGATCTTGACAGGCGATTCAGTCCGCTGAGCCGCTCCTGGGTCAGGAACCTCAAGCTCAGCGAGCTCGACGTAACCAAGTACCGAGCCCTCAGACGACAGATTTTCGAGTTTCTGGACATCAACAGTTTCCGGGAGATCAAAGAACTGCTCAGCGACAGCGGGGCCAAGCAGCGCTGCAGCCGCAGGGCCTGCAACCTGCTGGGAAATATGTTCGCGATCAGCGGCACCGAGCAGGAAATCATTTTCAAGGTGAATGAATACGCCCGCACTGCCGATTCGGTGATCAAATCACTGCAGTCCAAATTATTCGCTCCCTACGCCTCCCATGTGGCGATCACCAACGAGGTGGAAATCGCCACCGATCCGGTGGACCTGCTGCTCATGATCTTCGATGACCGCTATCATAAAAAAGCCCGCTTTGAAGCACACCGCAAACTTTCCTTGATGAACCTGGCAGGCAGCATCGATCAACGCGAGCGCGAGACCCAGATCGAAGATAAATTCGCCCAGTTCCTGGCGTTCCTAAATGATTACGTATGGAGCACCAACCAGAAAATCGGCGAGCATGATATCGTCTATCTGCTCTCTCATCACGAAGGAGATGAATTCAGGTGCGCTGACGTCAGAGTAATCAGGAAGGAGGATGCACCGAATATCGCTCTCGGCAAGGGTATGAAACTCACCCTGCTGAAGAGGCGGCGGTTCCGGGTCGGCAGCAGGGAGATACCGATTTATGTGTCGATACGAAAGAAGCCGCCGGAGGCCAAGGTACTCAAGCTGCTGCGCAAAAACGAGAAAAATCCGGCCGTCGCGGTAGACGATGACTTGGGACTCATGGCAGTGCTCAACTCCGAAGCGGATGTGAAAATTTTCCAGAACCACTTGACCCAGAGCGCCTCGAATGCGGACTCGTTTATGATTCTCGAAGATATCTCCGACACTCTCACCGGAGGCATCCACAAGGGCAGCTCAACCGGATCGAGCACCAAAACGCCGATGTTGAAATTTTTCGCCAGGCTTGGCGGCATGCGGGTCGAATTTATCATTCACACCAACCGGTCCTGGGTCAATTATATATACCAGCGCGATGTGGCCCACGATGAATATGAAGTAAAAAGAATATTCGACTCAGGGGTCGCCGATCTTTTATTTCCCCAGGAAATCTACTTTCTCAATCACCAGACGGTCAGGAATAATATGATCAGGCTGTTCAGGAAGCAGATAGAAGAAGCCTGGCTCTGGTCGGAAAACGGCAGCGGCTGATGTTCAACCGGCCAGGCGATCCGCCAGTCCGCTGTAACGCAGCGTCTTTTTTTCCACCGAAGATTTGAAAATATCCTCCAGTGCGACCAGGGATAATTTTGCTCTGGCCCTGGTAACTGCGGTGTAGAGCAACTCCCGACAAAGCACCGGGCTGTCGAGCTCGGGCAGAACTACCATGACTTCCTCGAACTCAGAGCCCTGCGATTTGTGAATGGTCAGCGCCCAGCCGGGCTCATGGAGTGGAACTTGAACCGGTAACACTTTCTTAAACGAGCCGTCGGTCCCTTCAAACCAGAGACGCAAGTCGCCATTGGAGGAAAAATCCGGCAGGCAGATACCGATATCACCATTGTACAGGTCTAGATCATAATCGTTTCTGGAAATCAGCACCGGTTTGCCAGGATACCAACCGTTCGCATAAGTTTTTATCCCCATTGCCCTGAGAGCCTGTTCGATTTGCAGATTTATCTCTTCGGCTCCGCGCGGCCCCCTGCGCAGCGCACAAAGTATCCGGAACCGATTGAACCGCTTGAAGACGGCTTGGTAGTGGCTGGGATCTGTTGCTTTTTCAGCCATGCTGAGAAAATCTCTATACCCGGCGATACACCTATCGAGCCAATCAGCGGGTGCGGCAGAAACCGCAGAATTATCCGGGCCGGCAACCGATTTCCAGGCCTCCTCCGAGGCACCTGATTTAATTGTTTCTGCCAGGTGGGCGATCGCCTGGTTGAACCGATAACTTTTTTCCAGCCTGGCTACGTTGTCCGGCAAGCTGTCAATACAATCAGCCAGCACCGCGCCGGACTCAACCGAGGCGAGTTGATCTCGGTCACCCAGCAGAATAAGTCTGGCACCCTTTTTCAGGGCAAACACCAGACGCCACATCATGGCCAGATCAATCATCGAGGCCTCATCGACCACCACCACATCAAAACCCAGCGGATCGGATCTCTTACTGGCTTCTCGACCGGGACGCCTGCCCAGCCCGAGAAGTCGATGCAGGGTCGTCGCCTGTACAGGGAAACGGGCAGCAAGTGATGGTTCCAGATGCATGGCCTCGAGCTGTACCTTGATCGATTCCTGCATGCGCAGGGCCGCCTTACCGGTTGGCGCCGCCAGAGCGATGCGCAGGTCAGGGACAGGCCGCTGCAGCAGTCGTGTAAGAATCGACACGATCAGAGTCGTTTTACCCGTGCCCGGTCCGCCGCTGATGATGCAGAATCTTTTGGTTAAGGCGAGCTTAATCGCCCGCTGCTGATGCGGGTCATCAATGCCCGTTGCCGCCCTGCCTTGTTCGGCATACGCCGGATCAGTGGGGTGATCGCTCGATGCAGCAAGATATAAAAGGGCCTCACTGAGTTCGGATTCGTAACCAAAATAGCGGCCGAAATAGAGCCGCCTGCCGGAAAGCACCAGCGGAGCTCGTGACTCTTCAGCGGCCAGCGAACTACTGGCCGCCAGCTGTCGCTGCCGCTCATTCAATTCGATACAGATATGACCCTCGAGGAGTGCACTGGTCAAGGCAGCAACCAGGTCTCGCAGCTCGTTCGCGTCCTCACCTTCAAGGCCTCCGTGCCTTTCAAGGGCGGCGGCCATGAATCTGCTCACGGGCGCAAGTACCGGATCTCTGCTGTCGTTGCGCATTTTCATTCAGCACCGCAGCCGAAACAGCGGTCGAGCTCCATCAGCGAATCTTGATTGGGCCGGTCAAAGAAAACCGCGCTGCCCGGCCTCTCAGGGTTCATTCCCCGGACAAAAAGATACATCACTCCACCGAAATGCAGGTCATAGCAGTAGTCTTCATACCAGTTGCGCAAAAAACGATGGACCACCAAAGAATAAAGCCAATATTGCAGACCGTAGTTATGCGCCCGCATCGCCTGAAGCAAACCTTCGGGCTGGTATCCATGTTCGGGTCCAAGGTTGTTTGTTTTGTAATCTGCAATAAAATATCGTCCCTTATGGCAGAAGATGAGATCCACAAAGCCGCTCAAGTAGCCTTCGATATCGCGTCTTCCGAGCGGTCTGACGGTTGGTTCGTTGGCCAGAATTCGATTCAATTCAGCCGTGGTGAACGGTTCAAGGTGAAGAGTGAACTCCATTTCCTTGACCATCCGGGAATGGTCAAGCTCAGCCAGAGTAAACGAATCTTCACCTGTTTCAGGGGGTAACAGCGGGGTTGACACGGCGTTATAGAGCAAGGCTCGTACCGGTTCCGTATCGATTTCATAGCGGTAACTGCGGATCAGAGCCTCGAGCTGGTCAATGTTTAAGTGCCCATTGGCCAGTTCTGCAAAGCCGAACATCTCGAGTCCATCGTGGATCAGATTGCCAAAGCGCACACCGCCCGGCAGAATGGAATCTTCTAAGAACGGTCTGCTTCCAGTTTCGTCGCCGGCCCTGTGATATCCGTCCCCGTAGTTTTTTGACAGCGTCGTCAAACCTGAAAAGCTGGTGCGTATCCTGTTGGTGTGAAGCCTTTCGGGGGAATACTCCCTCGCCTCTAACCTACCTTCCGTGGATGGAGGCACCTCGTAGCGCAGGGGGGGGAGATCCGGTTTGATCAACCGATAAAGACAGGAATCGGCTGCTCCTCGCTCCCGTAAATATTCCTGTTGCCGGGTGAATGCACATTCGCCGGCCGGAAACAGCAAGCGGCCCAGCGGCGACTCGAATGAGGAAGGAAATCGTGCGCTCTTTTTCAGTTCGGCCCAGATCAGATAGGTGCACAACCTGGCCCGGGTCACGGCCACATAGGTGAGGCGCATCTCTTCGTCCACCTCTTCCCGGTGGGACATCTGGGCGTGTCGGTCGTAATCGGCAGAACCGAGATCACAGATTCTTCCCAGCTGAGGATCAAAGCAGGTAACCGTCCCCGTAATCCGGGCAGAACGTGCGGAGCGAAAAAGATATGGGCAAAATACGATTTCGTATTCCAGGCCTTTGGCACTGTGCATGGTGACCACGTTGACCGCCTCGCGGTCACTTTCAAGCCTGAGCTCCGCCTCCTGAGCAGCGGCGGGATCCTGAATCCTCTCCTGAAGCCATGCCAGTGTGTGGGAGAGAGTTAAGCGATGCTGACTTTGCTGCTGCTGCACCAATTCTATCAGATGCTGGATATTGGTGATGCGCCTTTCAGCCTGCATCTTCCTGCTCAAATGAAGAAATACGTTTTCACTCTCCAGCAGATCGTTCAGCATCAGCATCGACCCTGATTCTGCCCATTGCCGGTGATACCCATGGAATTTTTCGCGGAACCCGCTAAAACTCCCCTCGTCGTTGCACACCTGAACAAAACCGGCACCACTTAACCCGAACCAGTCGAGCCCCAGCACCGCTCTCAGCAGGCCACTGTCAGCCGGGCTGGCAACGGCCTGGAGAACAAGTAAAAGATCAGCTGCCTCCTGGGTCTGAAATACGTCTTTGGAACTCGAAAGGACGACGGGGATACCCCGTCTGCTGAATGCAGAGAAAAAATCTTCGGCCTGCCGGTTGGTTCTTACCAGGATACCGATGTCGCTTGGTTTCACTGCTCTGGTCTGTTCACCGCCCAAAATATCTTGGTGGACTATGGTGGATGAGCTGGGACTTTTCACCAGTCGTACGACCTCATTAACAACCCACGCCCGAATCTGTTTCTCTGCTTCTCCGGACGACCATCCCTTGCCCTCGGATTCATCCTCGAGCTGGCAGTAGACCAGTCCTGACCGCTCCCTGTCTGAATCCATCAGGCGACCACCCATCTGAGATTCGGGTGAACGAACAGCGTTGTACTCGGTGCCGCCAATTTCAACGCCTTCCAAGAGACGGTTCACTGCCCTGACCAGGCCCGGATGTGAGCGGAAATTACAATCCAGGGTCAAGCGCCGGTTGACCTCGTCACGGGCTTTGAGATAGGAATGAATGTCGGCGCCACGAAACCGATAAATCGCCTGCTTGGGGTCGCCAATCAGGTAGAGATGATGAGTATCTCTCCCAAATAGTTCTGAAAAAATTTCATACTGGGCCGAATCGGTGTCCTGGAATTCATCAATCAGTGCAACCCTGTACCTGACGCCAACCTGACGCACCAATCTGGGGCCAGCGGACGATCTGATCGCGTCTCTGAGGTTGATTATCAGCTCGTCAAAACTCACCAGCCCCTGGTCGTGGAGACGCGCCGCCAACTGGGTGCGCAGATGGAGTGCCAAATCCACACGGACAGCGAGCAGCAGGGTTTCCACCGCAGCCAGATAATGCTCCGCAACTTCACCCGGTAGTCCCCAGCTGGACAGAAAGGCTCTTTTTTGATCTTCCCCCTTCACTTTTCTGCCATTGATAGAGCCGAGAAGATTCTCTTCCAGGAGGTTTTCCATCACTTCCGGATCGGGTGAATTTCCACTGTTGAAACTTGTTTCAATCGCTTCCAGCCAGCCCTTAAAACCGATTGCTGCCTTTTTGTTCAGAAAGCCCTCGGCAGCGGCGCTGTCAAACTGCTCAGCGAGCGCAGCACCATTATTTTCCCACCAGATCTTCAACTGCTCCCGGGATTCATCAACAAGATCACAGGCGCTCTGGAAAGACAGTTTCTCCGGCAAGAGGGTACAGAGAAGATTTTCTGCATCTATGATGCTCTTATAAAGGTCATGCGGTCCACTGAAGCGTCCAACGATCAGGCTTCCATAGCGTTCATCGACCATGTATAATCGCCGGCGCCAGAAATCACGGATCAGGTCCTGGCGAACCGTGCTGACATCGGAGATCAGTTCGGTGTCGAAAAAGTGACCACTCTCCAATACCTCTTCAGCAAGCACCCGCTGACAGAATCCATGGATAGTGTGGATTCCCATTGAATCAATATCGAGTAGAGCCAGATCGAGTCTACGAATCGCTGAATCTTTATTGTCAATCTGCATCAGCCATTGCGTGAGTACTGGATCCGCTTCAGAATGGCCTGTACGCAGGAGAGTTCTCGCCTCTACCAGACGGCCGCGAATTCGGGCCCGGAGCTCTTCGGTTGCCGCAACCGTATAGGTGACGACCAGTATTTCTTTAAGATCCACCTCGAGCTCGACGACGGCGCGGAGCACCAGCATACTGATAGCGAAAGTCTTGCCAGTCCCCGCACTGGCTTCAATCAAAGTGATTCCCTTGACGAGGGGCGTTGCTGCACCATCAAATATTTCCGCACTGGCGCTCATCTCAGACCTTGGTGTCTATTTCGACCTGCTCCATGACCGGCAGCAGCAGTTCATGACACATGTCCACGAATTCGCTGTTGAGTAACTCCGTCCCTCGGGGTTCGGTGAACAGGATCGACAGCTCTTCCGCATAGCCGTTGTCAATCTGGTGATCGATTGTTTTTATTGCCTTGGTGAGTGGATCGGTCCTGCCTCTGGCTCTGTTGGCAATTACTTGCTGACAATAGGCAAAGGCCGCCTCGACAAAGAAGTTCGATGGCTTCCTGCAGCCTGCCCGGTACAGATCCACAACTCCTTCCAACTCATCAATAGTTCCATTGTCGGCACC
>CBFCWR010000069.1:0-10980 GCA_965601575.1 uncultured Desulfofustis sp.
ATTTCTCGCATGCCTTGATTTTGAACGAAAATCTTAGTTTTGCAAAAGGCTCTTCTAAAAATAGATTTCGTTGTGGCCCACTAAACTCAAACGTTTTCTCAACTGATTGATATTTCCTAATATTTTCTCAAGCAACTCTTTTTCCATATGACTGATCTCGTTTATATGCACATGGTTGTCCGGCGGTTGCCCCTCGTCAATTCTCTTGATCTGGTGCCTGAAACGAAGCTGCATAAGGTAATTATAAGACTCAACCATCTCCTGGTGCACCTCCGGTTTAAGTACATCTGTCTCCAGAAGTCGGTTGATCCGCTGCAAAGTGTTGGTTATTTCAAACCCGTAAAAAATCGCATATATTCTCGCGAATCCGACAATCTGCGCAATCACGTGTTTGATATTGAAGGTATCGGCATGGGGACCGTTGGACTCGACTGCGAGCTTCCCGAAAAAATCGATAGGCACCTTGAAAAGCAAGGTATTCTGAGCCATCTGGTAGAGAAAGGCTTTCTGATTCTGGGCCCGGCTTCTGATATGCGCATGCAGCTCCGCGACAAATCGATGGTCACCATAGAGACAGCGAAAATCAAAAAATATGGAGATCTCCATGAGATCTTCAGGCGTTGACTCGCCAATCCAGCTGCTGAAATAGGATTTCCATACCGAAATTGGCTGACACCATTTCGGCGTCATGGCCATGATCTCACCTTTGCAGAACTGGTAGCCGACCTCGTCGAGCCAGGTACATATCATGGTGGCGAATCGGTGGAAATAGTCATGCACCTGCCCGGCCTTGGAATCATCGACATCCTCGAAGATGATGGCATTGTCCTGGTCTGTCACCAGGGTCTGTTCACCCCGGCCTTCACTGCCCACGCTGATGAAAGCAAAGCGGACCGGCGGCTCGCCGATTTCCTCAATGGCCATATCCACAAGTCTTTCCAGTACCGTATCGGAAATTGTGGTGATGATCCTGGTAATATTTCGTGCGTGTGCACCAGAATCGTTCAAGGCCTTGATAATCCTGGGCAGCCGATAGTGGCTCTGGACGATTTCCTCGACGCTGGTGGCAGTCCTGATCTGTTCGATGACGAAGTTAGCCGAATAGCGGTGCACGTCAAGCAACTCCTCGTTGCTGATCACCCCCAGTACCGCATCGTGCTCGTCACGAATGACGAGGTAGTCGATATCTTCTTCCTGCAGCAGCATGGCCGCCTCGAAAATCAGGGCGCTATCCTCGACATAGATGAGCGGAGTTTTCATGATCTGCCCGACTTCAGTCGTATCGGGCAGTTCCCGGGCAAGCACCCGCTCCCGCAGAAGGGTATCCGAGACCAGGCCGACCATGGCCTCGCCGTCCCTGACCAGGATTGCCCTGGTTCCCTTTTCGCTCATCAACTCGGCTGCGTGTCTCACCTGAGTGGTCTTCTCGCAGGAGACGAAAGAGCCCAGGGCGCTGCCTATGGGCTGGTTCATGAACATCAGCGAGGTCTGCAGTTCGACGATCAACCGTTCGCGCTCCTCGGCCGTCTTCTGCTGACTGGAGACGTCTTCGATGAGGCCGTCGCAATAGCTGACCTTACCCTGAAGATTCCGTCCTTCAATCATCGACAACGACACGATCTCTGCCTGCCCGCCTGGATTTTTCACCCGGAAAATCAACTCCCTGGCGATACCGTTCTGATCGAAACTGAGGTTTAGCGGAGGCGATGATTTATCCTGATCGAGGTGATCAAAAAGGTCGGTATCCAGAACCTCGCGCTCATCTTCAAGACCGAACAAACTCAGAGTGGATGGATTGGCTTCGAGAATTCGGTAGTGCGGTCCCGGCGAGGTCCTGATAATTCCTATCTGCAGGCGACTTATGAGCTGTCGATAGCGCTCCCTGCTCTCATCCAGTTCCTCCTTGATCCGCTTAGTGACGCTGACATCCCGGGCGGTCAGAACAATGACCTTCTGGTTGCCCAGATCCTTGCGGCTGATGCTCAGCATCACCTCCGTGTGCCCGCCATCCCGACGTCTGAGTGTGGCGTCCTGCTCACCATTCAGGTCCGCGCCATGTACCATCAGGTCAGCCAGACGGTCACTGTCCTCCGGCTCTTTGACCGGGCTGGTAAAAAGCTCGGTGGGATTCATCGACTCCAGTTCGGAGCTTGGATAACCGCTGAGCTGCTCCATTCCGGAATTGGCGTAGATGCAGACCCCCCGGTGGATCATCATGATCGGATCAACCGCCGATTCGACCAGCGTCTTGTATTTGACCTGCGAGTGCCGCAATTCCTCTTCGACATTGCGGCGTCTACGCTCGATAAGCAGGCTGCGCCCCACTACGAAGAGCAGTAGTATCGTGATGCAGCCCACGGTCAGGTAAATCACCCGTGACAGTCGCCTGGTTATCGCCTGGGTTTTTTCTTCAACATCATCAAGAAATACTCCGGTCCCGACCACCCAATCCCAGGGCTCGAATTTTTTTACGTAAGCGAGCTTTGGTACCACCCGCTCTTCCGCATATTTGCGGTGCCAGACATATTCTACATAACCGCTTTCGGACTGCGAGGCTGCGTCGATAAATTCCATGAAGATTTTCTTACCGCCAACTCCCTCGTAGTCGCTGAGGTCGCCGCCGATCAAATCCTTGGAATAGGGGTGCATGATCAGCCGCGGCTGCATATCCGAGATCCAGAAATAGTCTCTGGACTCGTCACCGTAGCGCAGGTGCTCAATCTCACCGATAGCCCTGGACTGAGCTTCCATCCTGCTCATCCGCCCGGCCCGCTCTTCCTTCTCGTAGAGCACCATTATCGACCAGGAGAAATTGACCAATTCCTTGATCATTTCCCGTTTGCTCTCCAGGAACGACTCTTTGAAATTAGGGATAATCAGGAGGTAGGTGGAACCGATCAACACACCTATGGCCAATACTGTGGGTAGTATGATACCGACGATAAATCTGAGCCAGGGCCTTGATCGCTTCCACTCGGGCATGTTGTAAACCAGATCGTTGCAAGAGGCAGAATTCGTCTTGCTGAATTGCAGTTGTCTAAATAAACATCTGCGGTTGAGACGGCCCCCCCATCAGTTTCATTCTCTGCCTGTAGCTGGCCAGACATTTACGTTCCGCCCCATTGATCTGTACTTCAAACACTTCGGACCGGGCGTCAAGAACATTGAAAAACGCATTGACGATCTTGGGGTCAAAATGAGAGCCTGCTTGCTGGTGCAGGTTGACGATTACATCTTCGAGTTTCATTTTGGCGAAATATGTTCTTCCTGCCAGCATCGTTTCAACCGCATCGCACAGGGTCAGTATTCTCGCCCCCAGCGGTATGGACTCCCCCTTCAAACCATCGGGATAACCGCTGCCGTCAAAGCGCTCATGATGATGCAGAATCAGCGGTACCACGTCGTTGAGAAAATTGAGTGGCTTGGCGATCCGGGCGCCGATCACCGGATGAAGCTTGACGATATCCATCTCCTTGCGTGACAGGATACCAAGCCGCTCGAGAATATCGTCATTCATACCTATTTTGCCGATATCGTGGAGCAGGCCGCCATGATAGATGGTCTCGATATCGGCTTCAGAGAGCTTCAATTCCTCGGCCACTGATTTTGCAAATCGCGCCACCCTTACACTGTGGCCGTGGGTGGATTCATCCTTGGCTTCGAGGGCTAGAGTGAATCCTTCGACCATCTGCCTGAGGCTCTGCAGCATTTTCTCATCATAGCTGAAGGCCTTGTGCAGGGCGATGGCCCCCTGCTCGCCGAGGGCGGTGAGAATTTCCGTCTCCTCAGTGCTGAGTTGCTTGTGACTGTAGAAATAGACCGCCAGGATGCCGGCATAATTGCCAATGATATCGAAAAACATCCCGGTAATGGAGCCGACGCTTCTTTTACCGATGGTATCGAGGTCCGGGATTCTCTCATCAGTCTTGGCGTCCTCGATCCAGATGATGGGCCCCTGGTCGCTATCGAAGATATGAGTGAGCTCCCGGTAATTCACATTGGCGAGACTCCGGTAGGGAAATCCGTCTGATACCTTGGTTTCGATTTTTTCCTGGCGTTGGTCGACAATCCAGAAAATACAGCCTTTGGCACCAAGTATCTCTTTGATGTTGCGAACGATATGGCCAAGTATCTCGGTGGTATTTTCCCCGGAATGAATGGCCTTGCTCACCTGTGAAAAGACTTTGAAAAAGTCCTTATAATCACTACTCATTATTAATCCTCATCCTGGCATCACTGGAAATACCGGGCGGCTTCAGATGACCTTGCGGTGCCTGAACTGTTCTATTTCCGCCTCACTATACCCAAGACCATTCAGAATTTCTTCATTATGCTGGCCGAACCGAGCCGGGCCGGAGCGTATGGAACCGGGCGTTGTGCTCAGCTTAATCGCCATTCCCAATGATTTCAAAACATTGCCGTCTGGCTGCTGATCTTCAACAATCATCTCCCGATCCTTGAACAAAGGATGGTTGAGTACTTCATCGAAATTCAGAACTCTGGTACAGCAGACATCGAGGTCCTGCAGATACTGTTCCCATTCTTTACCGCTTTTGGCGCGAAAAATGGTGCGCAACTCAGCAACAATTTCCTCCCGCCTCGATTCATCAAATTGAAGATCTATATATTTCTCAACTGAAAGAGCGGTACACAGCTGCTTCCAGAATCTGTGTTCCAGGGCACCAACTGCGATAGACGAGCCATCGGCGGTTTCATAGGTGTTGTAACAGCCGTATCGGTGGGAGAGCAACTCGTTTGATCTTTTGGGCAAGGCGCCCGTCTGCAAATAGAAATAATGGGGCAGGCTCAGAAAACCAAGAAGACCATCGGTCATGGATATGTCGACATACTGTCCCGTACCGCTCCGGTACCTGGCCAGAAGTGCCAGCAGTATGCCGATCACCGCGTTCAGGCTGCCGCCGATGTCGGCGATCTGGATACCTGGTATCGACGGCGGACCTCCAGCCGGTCCAATCAGGTCGAGTATACCGCTGGTCCCGAGATAGTTGATATCGTGCCCAGCCTTGTCTGCCCATGGACCTGTCTGCCCGTACCCGCTGATCGAGCAATAGACGATACCGGGGAAGCGCTGATGGATGGTCTTGTAGTCTATGCCAAGGCGGGCGGCGACTCCAGGCCTGAACCCCTCGATCAGGACATCACATTGATCGGCAAGCTGGTGGAAAATCTTCTTTCCTTCCTCGCTCTTGAGATTGAGGCTCAGATGCTTTTTGTTTCGATAGAGGCTGGTAAAGAAGAGATCATCCGCCTCGAATCTTCTATCTTCGATGCTGATAACCTCTGCCCCATGATCAGCCAGAAGCATCGAGCAGTAGGGGCCAGGCAGCAGCCGGGAAAGGTCCAGAACTTTGACACCCGTAAGACTTCCCTTCATTTTCTTTCACCCCATTGGGTTAAAACTCAACTCCCTTCTGAGCCTTTATTCCCTGTTGGTAGGCATGCTTTACCACCGCAATCTCCGAAACCGTGTCAGCCAGTTCAACCAGTTCTGTGGGGGCATCACGGCCCGTGATAATGACGCTCAAGCGATTAGGTTTGGCCTCCAGGGTCTCAACAATTTTCTCTATGGGCAGAAAACCGAGGTTCGGCAGATAGGTCAATTCATCCAACACAACGAGTTCATAACGATTGCTGGCGATAATCTCGGCAGCCAACGCAAAGCCCTCTTCAGCCACTTTTTTGTCCTCGTCGATCTGCTCCTTGTTGAATACGAACCCTTTCCCGCAGATGTGCCAGTCGAGATTGTCCATTTTTTCGGCCAGAAGTCGTTCTCCATAGTTTCCCTGGCCTTTGATGAACTGGATCACACAGACCTTATGACCATGTCCAAGAGCTCTGAAGACCGTCCCCAGAGCCGCCGTTGTCTTGCCTTTACCATCACCGGTGTGAATGATAATTCTTCCCGTTTTCTCCATCGACGCCCCTTGCCCCCGCAAATCTACGCTGTTTTTATATCAAGAAACGATTCTCCTCCACAACTGCAACCGCACTTCCCCGGCAACCAATTGAACGCAGGTTCCACATAAAAATGATTGACAAATGCTTGCGAGTGAATTTTAATCCTCCACTGTAAGAACGAGCGCTCGCTCAGGTTAGTTGATATTTACTCACATTAGAGCGAAAGCGCTCATTATTTTTTCTTATTCGGGAGGAGTCGAACGACACTGTATCGAGCACGAAGATCCCAACCCTGAACGGTTCAGACTCCATCCGGCACTCCCCTCTCAGATCCCATCGGATGTACCGCTGAATCCCTTCTCGATCGAGCGCTCGGTCAATATATACATTATCACCCATTGCTGCTGGTCGACCCATCCGGGACTCATATCCGGACGGGATGTACGTCATAGAGGAACGAAGCTTGATCAGGTTGTTAACTGAGGTTGTAGAGAACGTTACTTAGACAAATGTGACCGGTGGTTTCCGCTTTACGCAAACCGCTGTCCGCATAAAAGAACGCCAATTTACTGTTTTACCTTGCTGCAACATGCCAACGGGAGAAGTGGTGGCACCCTCCTTTGATTGGCGGAGCCGGGGAAAACTTAACGTTGTCTTTTTTACAAGGAGGAGAGCATGAATAGTGCGTACAAGAAGGAAATACGCTACACGCTGATTTTCAGCGCCCTTTTACTTATCTGTGGCCATCTTGGCCTCCTGTTTGTCGCCTTCCCAGGCCTGCAGAACCACATGGTCTTCGGGTTCCCGTCCCAATACATTATTCCAATTGGGTTCGGCTGGCTGGTGCTGATGCTGGTGGTCGGTATCCAGGCGAAGCTGACCAACGATCTGGATGATGAAATCGAGGCTCTCAATGCAGAGTCCTCGGAAAGCGCACAATAGGAGACAGACATGGAACATGAAAAGTGGGTACTTGAAGATCCTGTGCTCGGCATGGTCTTTGTCGGGGCATCCTTCGTATTTTTTTATTTTATCGGCTGGTATTCCCAGAGAGCCGCCAAATCCTCTACCGATTACTGGACCGCGGGTCGTTCCATCGGATCGATCACCAACGGCCTGGGCATGGCTTCAAGCTACATGAGTCTGGCTACCTTCATGGGCGTCACGGCCCTGATTCTGAAGCTCAAGGTGCCGTTTGTCTACATGTGGATTCAGTTCGCCCTGTCCATTCCGCTGATCACCCTCTGGTACGGCACACCGCTGCGTCGGATGGGCGCTTTTACGCCGGCTCATTTCGTTCGTGAACGTTACGGCCTCAGTACATCCTACGTGACGGTCGTCTTCATGATCCTGATCATGGTCATGTACGCATTGGGTCAGATGATCGGTGTCGCCAAGGTGTTCGAGATGCTGTTCGGCATCAACTACAACCTGGCCCTGATCTGCGGCGGCGCCCTCATCGTCGGCTACGTGACCATTGGCGGTATGTACGGAACTTCCTACAATGCCGCGTTCCAGATGATTCTTATGGGAGTGGCGTTTGTCGTCCCGCTGGCCGCAATCATGAAGGCCATGGGCGGCACCGGCTGGTGGTTCCCGCCCCTGTTCTACAGCGATATGGTACCGGCCATGCTGGAGGCGGTTCCGGATTTCTTTGACATGAAGTACGGGTTTAAATGGTATCTGGCGCTGATCCCCTGCTTTACTCTGGGCGCCATGGGCCTGCCCCATCTGGGTATGAGGGTCTACACCTCGGCCAACCTGAAGAGTGCACGCGGAGCCATGGTGTGGTTCACCTTCTTCTGTGGTATCGTCTTCTGCTCAACCTATACCATGGGGTTTTCCGGTGTTTACTTCCAGGCAACCTCGGGCTCGGCCATTGCTCCAACCGATTTTGACAAGATCACCCTGATCCTCAACTCGGTCTACAACCCGGCCTGGGTACTGGCCTTTGTAATCGCCGGTGCAATTGCCGCAGGTCTGTCGACCATCAGTGCCAACCTGATGGCCATCGGCGCGATGATCGCCCAGGACATCATCGCCACGATCAAGCCCAATCTTTCAGAAAAGACCATGAAGGTCATCGGCTATCTGGCAATTGCCGGTGGTGGTGCGACAAGTATTCTCATCGCCCTGAATCCGCCTGATTTTCTGGTGGTCAGCATCCTCTGGGCCTTTGGACTCGCGGGCGTTACCGTCGCTCCGCTGGTCATGCTCGGGGTCTGGTGGAAACCGGCAAATCGCTATGGAGCCACTGTTGCCTGTCTGGTATCCGGTTTAACCTATATCGTTGTCGCTCCTTACTTCTTCCCTGGCATCGTTATAGGTGGCGGTCTTGAAGCCAAGGTGGGCATGACAGGATCCCTGTTCTGCGTACCATTGTGCTTCTTCCTGCTCACTACCGTATCGATGATCACCAACAACATTCCGGCTTTGATGAATCGCTATGACTATCATAAAGACCATGTTCTGATCGACAAGATTCATGGCTGGTCGGATTACAGCGAAGAACGTTACAACTCCAACACCGCCGGCATCATCGTTGCCGCGGTCAGCCTATTCTTCTGCATCTATGCCGTATTGCCCGGCGGTTGGTAATCGGCTATAGTATCTCTCCATAACACCCGCACACCCGCTTCATGAGTCATCATGGAGCGGGTGTGTGTCCTTTCGCAGACAGCAACCAGAATCAATGAACATCTTTCGACTACTCCCGCAAATGATCACCGGTCCCCCGGAATTGTTTGAACTGGCCCTTGAAGGAAAGGGACGCCTGCCGATGATGTTCAACCTGACGATTACCGGCATCACCTTTGGCCTCTCCAACCTCTACGGCACCTTGCAGCAAGCGCCCGATCTACCCATGCAAGGCCAATACGCCCTGATCACCCCGGTAATGTTTTCCGTATACGGCATCTTCACCATGCTTGGTGCCATGCTCGGTCTGACTTTGGTCTATTGGGCAGCTGCAAAGGCTTTCGGCGGCCACGGCGGCCTCATGCTGGTAATGGACTTGATCGGGCTGGCAGGCGTTCCTTTCTGGTTTCTCGCCCCGCTGCTTAATCTGGCCCTGAATTTCAACCAGCAGGATTCGGTACCGCTCATTCTCCTCATCCCTCTCGTACTGGTTTTCGTCTGGTCCTTCAAACTGATCAGACAGAGTATGGTTACCGGCCAGGGATTGACGGTGGGCAGGGCGACGCTGGCGCTTGGCTGCATGTGGATCTTCAGTATCAGCGCCGTCTATTTGTTTATGCCTTAAGCGTACCGTTCGATTCGCACCCCGTAATGGAGCCGTGTCCACCTCCTATCCCATTCCCGCTTCCACCGTCAAAGCCGAGCAGACCATAAAACAGTCCCGCTTCATCTGTTACCTCGGCCACGGGAAATCAATTATCCAAATCAGAGAAGA
This sequence comes from uncultured Desulfofustis sp., assembly GCA_965601575.1. GTDB lineage: Bacteria > Desulfobacterota > Desulfobulbia > Desulfobulbales > Desulfocapsaceae > JABDQA01. Next base: position 9,332 of record CBFCWR010000069.1, read on the forward strand.
GGTGCATCGAATTCGTCATCTCCACCCCAGGGCCTCCCACGTCTGCTGGGCCTATATCGCCGGTCCACCCCAGACAACCGAAAAAGGCCTGAGCGATGACGGAGAGCCGCGGGGAACTGCCGGCCGACCGATGCTCTCGGTTCTCGAATGTTCGGGGTATGGAGAAATCTGGACCGCTGTAGTGAGATATTTCGGCGGGGTAAAATTAGGTAAAGGAGGGCTTGTCCGAGCTTATTCCACTTCGCTGCAGAGAACGCTTGGCCTGGTTGAGACTGTTACCAGGCAAACGCTCTTGCACTTCAGACTGGACCTCGATTATAATCTGCAGCCCGTTATCGAGAGGCTTTGCCTGGAGAGCGGCGTTGAAATTATACAGAGGGAATATTCTGATTGTTATTCGGTGGAATTACTCGTGCCGGAGACAGTGTTCAACAGTTTTCAGCAGGCGCTGAAACGGGTCAGTAACGGCACCGTCCGGCTGCACCGAGATAATTGAACTCCAATCAGGGCTGGCCCGACCGGTCCTTTGAAATGGTACTTTCCAGTTCCCAACGTCAGGATTTAAGAGAAGGGTTTATTGCCAATCTGGTGGTCGCTGCGAGTGTCGCGGCCTATGGCAGCGTACTCGGTTTGATGGCGGCCCAGAAAGGGCTGACCTGGTACCAGCTGCTGGTCATGAACCTTTCCGTCTTTGCCGGTTCCGCCCAGTTTGTCATGGTTGACATGTGGTTGCCGCCACTGCCGGTGGTGGAGATCATCCTGGCCGTGCTGGTCATCAACATGCGGTACCTGCTGATTGGCGCCTCACTCAATCCTTTGTTCCGCGGCACCTCGCTCTCCCACAAGTTTCTTTTCATGCACCTGGTCGCCGATGAGAACTGGGCCATGACCATGGCCAGGTACTTCAAGCAGCCAACCACCACCTGGTTCTTGCTCGGAGGAGGAATTTGCGTACAAAGCGCCTGGTGTTTCGGCACCCTGCTGGGGCATCGGCTGGGGGCGGTAATCACCAACCCTGAACGCTACGGGCTCGATTTTTCCTTTGTCGCCGTCTTCACTGCTTTGGTATTCAGCTTCTGGAAAGGAAAACAGGATGTTGTGCCGTGGATGGTTGCCGCCGTGGTGGCAGCCATCGCTGAAGTGATAATGCCTGGCAAATGGTACATCATCTGTGGAGGGGTCGCCGGGGCATTGACCGCTGCCCTATATCAACCTGTGGAGGAGGCGCGTGTCCTCGACTGAATTTGACATCCTGGTCTGGCTGACCATTGGGGGAGCGGCGCTCGTCACCTACGGTCTCAGGATCGGCGGCCTGCTGCTGGCCGACAGGCTGCCCAAGACCGGCAGATTCAAACGCTTCATGGATGCCCTGCCGGGCACCATCCTGCTGTCGCTCATCGTTCCCGCCGCCATCGCTGCCGGTCCCATGGGCTGGGTGGCCACGTTCTGTACCGGACTCTGCAGCCTGAAGACCGGCAATGTCTTTCTATCCATGGTGGTGGGCATCCTCATTGTTGCCACTGGACGCTGGTTCGGCATCTGATAGCTTCAATACCACCACGCTTCGAGCTCATTGTGATCGGGCGAAGTGATTTAGCCCGGGTTGCATCGCGGAGGCCCGCCGTATCAGTGAAAACGGTTGTCGATCG